>NZ_JAHQUN010000124.1:0-1212 GCF_019052485.1 Bacteroides sp. MSK.20.82 | reverse complement strand
TGTCCCATTAAAATCTAAAAGAGTTCTTTGAAATATTTGAAATTTAGTTAGTTACAGCGATTCTCCGAGCGAACGGACTTGAATTTGTAGCTTTGCATCAGATTAATCCGATGGCATATGTTCCAAGACAAATACGTTTTCGCTCAATTGGCTTCATTTCTGAATCGAAGTAAGTTTAACCGCATAGTCACCAAGTATGATGGCGACAAATATGTGAAGCACTTCACCTGCTGGAATCAACTACTTGCTTTGATGTTTGGCCAACTTTCTAATCGTGAAAGTCTGCGAGATTTGATAGTTGCTCTTGAAGCTCATCATTCCAAATGTTATCATTTAGGAATGGGTAAAAATGTATCAAAGTCATCGCTGGCAAGAGCAAATCAAGATAGAGACTATCACATCTTTGAAGAATATGCTTACTACCTGGTTAGCGAAGCACGACAAAAGTGTGCTAATCATATTTTCAAACTTGGCGGTAACGTTTATGCTTTCGATTCGACAACTATTGACCTGTGCCTTTCAGTCTTTTGGTGGGCAAAATTCCGCAAAAATAAAGGTGGTATCAAAGTGCATACATTATATGATGTGGAAACACAGATTCCTGCATTCTTTCATATCACGGAAGCATCCGTACACGATTCTAAAGTCATGATTGAAATTCCTTATGAACCAAGCTCTTATTACATCTTTGACCGCGGTTATAACAACTTCAAAATGCTGTATAAAATTCATCAAATTGAAGCCTACTTTGTTGTCAGAGCAAAAAAGAATCTCGGGTACAAATCCATCCAATGGAAACGTAGGCTGCCTAAGAATGTGCTTTCAGACGCGAGTGTACTTCTGACAGGATTCTATCCTAAACAATATTACCCAGAGCCACTTAGGCTGGTTAAATATTGGGATGAAGAACAAGAACGAGAATTTATATTCATAACCAATGCGATGCATATATCTGCGCTTCAAGTTGCTGAACTTTATAAAAATCGCTGGCAGGTAGAGCTGTTTTTCAAATGGCTCAAGCAGCACCTTAAAATCAAAAGATTTTGGGGAACTACAGAGAATGCTGTTCGAATACAGATATATGCTGCTATATGCGCTTACTGTTTGGTGGCAATCATTCAACACGATATGCAACTGGACAGAAGTACATATGAAGTGTTACAAATACTGAGCATCTCATTGACTGATAAGACTCATCTGAGAGACCTCTTT
>NZ_JAHQUN010000123.1:0-1288 GCF_019052485.1 Bacteroides sp. MSK.20.82 | reverse complement strand
ATTATGAGAAGTCCAGAAAGAGTATTAAACAGTCTATCAGAACACAGTAAGGATGCAAGCTATAAGTTTGAACGTCTTTACAGAATTTTGTTCAATGAGGAAATGTTCTACGTTGCCTATCAGCGTATCTACGCTAAAGAGGGTAACATGACTAAAGGTTCAGACGGTCAGACTATTGACAACATGAGCCTGAAACGAATTGAAAAGTTGATTGATACGTTAAAAGATGAAACGTACCAGCCCCAACCGTCAAAGAGGGTGTACATACCGAAGAAAAACGGCAAGAAAAGACCTCTTGGCGTGCCGACTTTCAATGACAAGTTGATACAAGAAGTAGTAAGAATGGTACTGGAAGCCATATACGAGGGAAATTTTGAATACACCTCGCATGGTTTCCGTCCCAATCGAAGCTGCCATACTGCATTAACTCATATCCAAAAGGAGTTTAATGGTGCAAAATGGTTTGTGGAGGGAGACATAAAAGGCTTCTTTGATAATATAAACCATGATGTATTGATAAACATTCTCTTGGAGCGTATTGCGGATGAACGCTTCATCCGATTGATACGCAAGTTTATGAAAGCGGGATATATCGAAGACTGGCAATTCCACAATACTTACAGTGGCACACTGCAAGGGGGTATCATCAGCTCGATATTGGCTAATATATACCTTGACAAGCTGGATAAGTATATAAAGGAATACACAGCCAAATTCGACAAAGGAAAGAAACGAAAATTCAGTAGAGAAAGTATGGACTTTGGCAATGCAAGAAAACGTATTGTGCGAAGATTGAAGTTCGTAAAAGACGAAAGGCAAAGGACAAAGCTAATCCTTGAACTGAAAGCAATAGAACAAGGACGGGCTAAATATCCCAATGGCGAAGAAATGGATGCCGATTACAGAAGAATGAAATATGCAAGATATGCAGATGATTTTCTTGTGGGAATTATCGGAAGCAAGCAGGATGCGCAACAGATAAAGGAAGATATTAAAAACTTCCTTGCTGACAGACTGGCATTGGAGCTGTCCGATGAAAAGACACTTGTCACTCACACGGAAAGACCGGCCAAGTTTCTCGGATATGAAATCACTGTAAGAAAGTCCAATGACCAAAGACGGGATAAACGGGGGAGATTGAGAAGAACCTATGGTAAAAGGGTCTGCTTGAATGTCAGTACGGAAACTGTCCGTAAAAAACTTTTCGATTGGGGAGTCTTGGAACTGACAAAACGTAACGGAAAGGAAATATGGAAACCGAAATGTAAATCGGGACTGATATTCAATG
>NZ_JAHQUN010000122.1:0-1380 GCF_019052485.1 Bacteroides sp. MSK.20.82 | reverse complement strand
TGAATTCTAAGTCCTCTCCAAACAATATCTATAAAATCTTACCCAAGTTTACGAACATTAACGTATCCTTGGGTAAGTTTGTATATAGACATACCTACTCTTCAGAAGTGTATAGCTACTTCCTAAACCTAAGATATTTTCGAAGTTAAGGACCTTTTTATTATACGGCTAATGTTACAAATGGAGTCTGCCTTCGTATCACAGCAAAAGACCTTGCTATGATTTTGGCTCTTACAGCATTGATTACAGATGCTTTATGTTTCCCCTCTGCTATTTTCCTTTTATAGTATGCTTTCATCTGCGGATCCCAAGAGATGGCAGTAATAGCTGCCCGGGTAAGGTATACTTTTACTTCTTTGTTAGCCAATGAAGAAGTCTGCGTTTTTCCCCGTATGGAAATACCTGAAGTATGTTCAAATGGGGCGACCCCACAATAGCAGGCAAATTTCCTCGGGTTGTCAAATCTTTGAAAATTGTCAGTAACACACAGTAATACAATGGCATTGATAATTCCTATTCCTTTTATACTTCTTAATAGCAAGTAGTTTGTGTAAAGCGATGTACTGGCGGCTATTAGTTGCTCCATATCCTCTTCCACCTCCAGGATTCTTTCTTTTATCGACTTGAGCTGCTCTTCCAAAAAAGAAATGGATTCTGTCACATCAGCCAACTTAGCCATCCAGGAGAATGTTTCCAATAACTTTATGCTTGATACTTTTTGCTTGACCAAATTGTCACGTATAATAATCCATCCCCGCAGTCTCACCAAGTCTTTGTCAGGCAATTTGTATAACTCCAGTTTTCGATAGTGTAATACCGCATAGTTCGCTATTCTTTTGGCGTCAATGCGGTCATTTTTGCCTCGTTGCAAGCCTATGGACTTCTTGATGGTCAACGGGCAAACCAAAGCCAGGGAAAATCCCATGGAGACACTGGAAACAGATAACTCTGTGACATAACTTCCCATGTTTTCAGCACAGAACAAGAGTTTGGATAAAGAGAGATGATAACCAGCTATCCAATCCAATAAAGATTGGATCCCAGTTGGAGTGTTATCAAAAGACTTGTGAGACAACTCTTTTTCGTCTGCGGACATTAATGATGCATCGAAAGTTTTTTTTCCTACATCAAGACCTACAAAATGAGAATAATTCATAACTTTGTATTTACAGTATTAAACATGAAGGAGAAACAGCTAATACATTTATTAGGTCGTGAGCCTACAATTCTAACTGGCTAGGTTCTCCTATTAAGAGAGTTGCAGTCTGATTCAGCCTATAGTCATTTAAGACTAGTGTCAAAGTTAGTTCACTGCAACTCTACTTTTCAAATATACACTTATATTTTGTTGTGATATTTAATACTGCAAATGTAAATGTG
>NZ_JAHQUN010000014.1:0-107966 GCF_019052485.1 Bacteroides sp. MSK.20.82 | reverse complement strand
AATATTTCATCTTTATTTTCGATTTTTGAAGTGTCAACTTATTCAGTACACTACACATTCATATACAATCAATTAGTCATATCATACCTATGTCTATTGGAGACATGAAGAGAGACTAGAGTGTACTTACAAATTCATTACATCCTGTTCGAACCGATCTTTATCTCCGGCAGCTTTATTGCGCATTCTGCTCCGGTAATTATAGATAGTTGCCAAAGAATAACCCAGAAAATGAGCAATCTTGTTACTATCCACTACTCCTAAACGAATAAGGGCAAAGATCCGGAGTTCGGTTGTCAGCAGTTCGTCTGATTTTGGATAAACTCTTGCTTCTTCTACCAGCAGATTATTGAAAGAAGTAATAAAGTGTGGGAACAGTTTAAGGAATGACTTATCAAATTCGTTATAAAATTCATTCCGCTCGTCCCGGATAAACTGTTCGGACTTGATTGCTTTAAACAAGTCATCGATACGTGACGACATAGCAAGTTTGGCCAGAGAGCGGCGATAAGTTTCCAGTTTATCTAGATAATTGACGCATCTGTCCAAATAACGGGCAATATATACTTCCTTTATCTTTCCGGTCTGTTCCAATTCTTTGTTGACCGCAGACATTTGTTTGTTGGCCAAACTTAGATTCCTACGCATGACGGATATTTTCTTCATCCAACGATACAGATAGAAAATAGCAATGAGGAGAAACAGCGACAACAGACTGACACTAATCAACATGGCACGGGAAACGGCCCGTTCTCTCTCTTCTTTCAGTTTATAAGCCTTATCAATAATCGGGAAAAACTCCGTCACTTCCATAAATCGCAAACGGGCATTACATGCTACAGCATCTTCCATCGAACAACTCAGATATTTGTAGGCACGGTCAATATCCCCTAGTTCATACATCAGATGCGCGAGTTTCTGCAAGGAAGCATACTCCCTGACGGAAGATTCCAAGTCTGCAATAGCAGTCAGTATCAGATAATAAACTTCTTTCTCAACGTCTTTCTTCATGCTATATGCTTCGGAAAGGGTATAATAGATATATACTTTCTGACGTTCGTCTTCCATATCTTTCAGTGCATCGTTCAGCATGCCGATAGCCGTATCGGCCTTTCCGGTCACGATACATCGTTCCGCCATAACAATCGTTTTATTTTCTTCCGGAGGCATGGCGGCGATAATGGAATCTCTGTACAAATCGGTCTTTTTCAGGTATTTTTCTTTTTCGGTTTTGTTTGTCGTATAATCAGCGAGCCAGCCGTAGCAGGCGCGATAGGTCTGGTAATAAGAAAGCAAAGTCCATTCATTCAGTTTTTTAGGATCAATCTTCTCCAATTGTTCCATAGCTTCGATGTACATGCCCATTACACCCATTACCGTAGCACGGTTAATGACAATCTCATATTCCAGGTCCGGACGATTTAATTGGGGCAATATCTCCATCTGACGGTTAATATAATGAAGCGCCGAATCTGCCTGATAATGCAGGTAAGCCCCAAAGAGGGAGGCATACAACTCATAATTCCGGGCAGGATCGGTGGAATGGGCAAGTTGTACTTTTAAATCAGCGATGTCTTTTTCTCTCCGTATCTGATAAGTTTCCTTCTTACTTATAATGTCATCCAGTTTTTTAAGGGCCGCCTTATTTATATCCGTATGCTTTGCGGACAAGGAAAGAGGATAAACAAAAAGAAGAAACAAAAGATAATAGGTTAGATTTCTCATAAGGTGCTTTTTTAAGATGTGACAAATATAATGATTATAGTAATAAAAACGAAAAATATCGTCATAACAATTTTCATTTTCACTTGTATTTTTCGACAGAGGCAATAACGATAAAAAGCTTATTATCAACAGCCTATTCAAAACAATCATTTATATTTTCTTTCTAACTGCCATACGGCATACCCGATTCACCTACATTTGCATCATCGGTTCCCCCGAACAAATTTTAAAAATCTAGTTACCATGAAAAGGAATTTATTATTCATTATCTTACTATTATTATTACCCGGTCTTCACCAGGTATTCGCAGCAAGCACTATAAAGAAAGTAGCCCCGACCTTTTGGTGGGCAGGAATGAAGAATCCCGAATTGCAGATACTATTATATGGTGACCGCATATCATCCGCAGACGTCAGTCTTTCTGCCGATAATATCACGCTGCAAGAAGTGGTGAAGCAGGAGAATCCTAATTATCTGGTTCTGTATTTAGACCTTTCGAAGGCTGCTCCACAGAACTTTGACATCATCCTGAAACAAGGCAAAAAGCAGACAAAAATCCCTTACGAGCTTAAACAGCGCCGGCCGAATGCTTCGGCAGTAGAAGGTTTTGATTCGAGCGACGTGCTTTATCTTATTATGCCGGACCGTTTTGCCAATGGCAACCCCTCCAACGACATCATTCCCGGAATGCTGGAAGGAAATGTAGACCGTAATGAGCCTTTCGCACGTCATGGCGGCGATTTGAAAGGAATAGAGAATCATCTGGATTACATAGCAGACCTCGGAGTCACCAGTATATGGCTCAACCCGATTCAGGAAAATGACATGAAAGAAGGATCGTATCACGGTTATGCCATTACCGATTATTATCAGGTAGACCGCCGCTTCGGCAGTAACGAAGAGTTCCGCAAACTTACTCAGGAAGCTAATGCCAAAGGGCTGAAAGTCGTAATGGACATGATCTTCAACCATTGCGGTTCGGACAACTATCTGTTTAAAGATATGCCCTCCAAAGACTGGTTTAACTTTGAAGGCAACTACGTGCAGACCAGCTTCAAGACTGCCATTCAAATGGACCCGTATGCTTCCGATTACGAAAAGAAAATCGCTATCGACGGTTGGTTCACACTGACCATGCCGGACTTCAACCAAAGAAACCGTCATGTAGCTACTTATCTGATACAGAGCAGTATCTGGTGGATTGAATACGCCGGTATCAACGGCATCCGTCAGGATACACACCCTTATGCCGACTTCGATATGATGGCACGCTGGTGCAAAGCAGTCAATGAAGAATATCCCAAGTTCAACATTGTAGGTGAAACATGGCTGGGCAACAATGTACTCATCTCCTACTGGCAGAAAGACAGCAGACTCGCTTATCCGAAGAACAGCAATCTCCCGACTGTCATGGACTTCCCGCTAATGGAAGAGATGAACAAGGCTTTCGACGAAGAGACTACCGAATGGAACGGAGGACTTTTCAGACTCTACGAATATCTGTCACAGGACATCGTCTACAGCCATCCAATGAGCCTGCTGACCTTCCTCGACAATCACGATACTTCCCGCTTCTACCGTTCGGAAACGGATACAAAAAACCTGGACCGGTACAAGCAAGCCCTGACATTCTTACTGACAACCCGCGGAATACCGCAGATATATTATGGAACTGAAATCCTGATGGCAGCCGACAAGGCGAATGGAGACGGCCTGCTCCGCTGCGACTTCCCCGGAGGCTGGCCGAACGATACAAAAAACTGCTTTGACGCAGCCAACCGCACTCCACAGCAAAATGAAGCATTCTCCTTTATGCAAAAACTGCTCCAATGGAGAAAAGGAAACGAAGTCATTGCCAAAGGTCAGCTCAAACATTTCGCACCGAATAAAGGTGTCTACGTTTACGAACGCAAATACGGTGATAAATCAGTCGTTGTTTTCCTGAATGGAAACGACCGGGAACAGACCATTGACCTGGTTCCTTACCAAGAAATACTTCCTGCCTCATCTGCTTTCGATTTATTGACAGAGAAAAAGGTTGAATTAAGAAATGAATTAACACTTCCAAGTCGTGGAATATACCTTTTATCCTTTTAATAAGTTCACTTCGACTTATATTTATCAGAATACAGAAAAGAAATAAACCACTGTAAAACAAAACATTAACATTAATATAAACTTGTATTTTTATTCTAGACAACCCAAAGTCTCAAGATGGTTGCTATATTTGCAATATCCGGAACAGAGCGGAGTAAAAATATTAGTTAGCTTATAATTTAATACCATAAATAGAATGAAAAAGAGAAAGATTTTATCGCTCATCGCATTCCTTTGCATCTCATTCATTGCGAATGCCCAACAGAAATTAACCTCACCGGACAACAATCTGGTAATGACCTTCCAAGTAGACTCAAAAGGTGCCCCAACGTATGAACTGACGTATAAGAACAAAGTGGTAATCAAACCCAGCACTCTCGGACTGGAACTGAAGAAAGAAGATAATACCAGAACCGACTTCGACTGGGTGGACCGCAGAGACCTGACAAAACTTGACTCAAAGACCAACCTGTACGACGGCTTCGAAGTAAAGGATATCCAAACGGCTACTTTTGATGAAACCTGGCAACCGGTTTGGGGAGAAGAAAAAGAAATCCGCAATCATTATAACGAACTGGCAGTCACCCTGTATCAACCCATGAATGACCGTTCTATCGTTATCCGTTTCCGTCTGTTCAATGACGGTCTGGGATTCCGTTATGAATTTCCTCAGCAGAAGTCACTCAATTACTTCGTGATCAAGGAAGAGCATTCTCAGTTTGGCATGAACGGCGATCATATCGCTTTCTGGATACCGGGTGACTATGATACGCAGGAATATGACTACACCATTTCCCGCTTATCAGAAATCAGAGGGCTGATGAAAGAAGCGATCACTCCGAACTCTTCTCAGACTCCTTTCTCACAGACAGGCGTACAAACTGCACTGATGATGAAAACGGATGATGGCTTATACATCAATCTTCATGAAGCCGCTTTGGTTGATTACTCATGTATGCACCTCAATCTGGACGACAAGAATATGGTATTCGAATCCTGGTTGACACCGGATGCCAAAGGAGACAAAGGGTATATGCAGACTCCCTGCAACACACCTTGGCGTACGATTATCGTGAGCGATGACGCCCGCAATATCCTCGCTTCACGTATCACTCTCAACCTGAACGAACCATGCAAGATAGCGGATGCCGCTTCTTGGGTAAAACCCGTGAAATATATCGGCGTATGGTGGGACATGATCACAGGAAAAGGCTCATGGGCTTACACCGACGAACTGACCAGCGTAAAACTCGGTGAAACGGATTACTCCAAAACAAAACCGAACGGCAAACATTCTGCCAACACAGCCAACGTGAAACGTTACATTGACTTTGCAGCCGCTCACGGATTCGATGCAGTACTGGTTGAAGGCTGGAACGAAGGCTGGGAAGACTGGTTCGGCAACAGCAAAGACTATGTGTTTGATTTCGTGACTCCTTATCCCGACTTCGATGTGAAGGAAATCCACCGCTATGCAGCCAGCAAAGGAATCAAAATGATGATGCATCACGAGACTTCCGCTTCTGTACGCAACTACGAACGCCACATGGACAAAGCCTACCAGTTTATGGCAGACAATGGATACAACTCTGTAAAGAGCGGTTATGTAGGCAACATCATCCCCCGCGGCGAACATCACTACGGACAATGGATGAACAATCACTACCTGTATGCAGTGAAGAAAGCCGCCGATTACAAAATCATGGTGAATGCACACGAAGCAACCCGCCCTACCGGTATCTGCCGTACATATCCGAATCTGATCGGTAATGAATCCGCCCGCGGTACAGAATATGAATCATTCGGAGGCAACAAAGTATATCATACAACGATTCTGCCTTTCACACGCCTGGTTGGCGGTCCGATGGATTACACTCCCGGCATCTTCGAAACGCATTGCAACAAGATGAATCCGGCAAATAATTCTCAGGTACGTTCTACCATTGCACGCCAGTTGGCACTATACGTTACCATGTACAGTCCTTTGCAGATGGCTGCCGACATTCCGGAAAACTACGAACGTTTTATGGACGCTTTCCAGTTCATCAAAGACGTAGCTCTCGACTGGGACGAAACGAACTATCTGGAAGCAGAACCGGGAGAATACATCACAATTGCCCGTAAGGCAAAAGGTACGGACGACTGGTACGTAGGCTGCACAGCCGGTGAAAACGGTCATACCTCCAAACTCGTATTCGACTTCCTGACTCCGGGCAAACAATACATCGCTACCGTCTACGCGGATGCCAAAGATGCCGACTGGAAAGAGAACCCGCAGGCTTATACCATCAAGAAAGGTATTCTGACGAATAAGAGCAAGCTGAACCTGCACGCAGCTAACGGAGGCGGATACGCTATCAGCATCAAAGAGGTAAAAGATAAATCAGAGATAAAAGGTATCAAAAGATTATAAAGACAGAGAAATTATTATTCGGTAAAAGAGAGTGTTTTCGAGCACTAAAAATGATGACGAAGAGAAGGTTTTCAATAGGTATTTCTTAAGAGAGAATGAATAGAGATTTTACAATTAACTTTAAAGACAAAAACATGAAAAAAGGAAACTTTATGTTCAAGGTCCTGCTTACGCTTATAGCCGGAATATTCTTGTCCGTTGACGCATTTGCTCAACAAATAGCCGTCAAAGGAATGGTAAAAGACGCAACAGGCGAACCGGTTATCGGTGCCAATGTTGTGGTGAAAGGCACTACCACCGGAACGATTACCGATTTCGATGGCAACTTCCAGTTGTCTGCCAAGCAAGGCGATATAATAGTAGTTTCATTTATCGGGTACCAGCCGCAGGAACTTCCCGTCGCCGCACAAATGAATGTAATACTGAAAGACGATACGGAAATACTGGACGAAGTAGTAGTCATCGGTTACGGTCAGGTGAAAAAGAACGATATGACCGGTTCGGTAATGGCTATCAAGCCCGATGAACTAAGTAAAGGTATTACGACGAATGCTCAGGATATGTTATCCGGTAAAATTGCCGGTGTCAGCGTGATCTCCAATGACGGTACACCGGGCGGTGGTGCACAAATCCGTATTCGTGGCGGTTCTTCATTGAATGCAAGCAATGACCCGCTGATCGTTATTGACGGTCTGGCTATTGACAACGAAGGTATCAAAGGGATGGCAAACGGTTTGTCAATGGTTAACCCTGCGGACATCGAAACCCTTACTGTACTGAAAGATGCCTCTGCAACTGCCATTTACGGTTCGCGTGCATCCAATGGTGTTATTATTATCACCACCAAGAAAGGAAAGAATGGACAAGCTCCCAGCGTAAGCTATAACGGTTCCGTATCCTTCTCCAAAACTCAAAAGCGTTATGATGTACTGAGCGGAGACGAATACCGCGCTTATGCCAACCAGTTATGGGGTGACAAATTACCGGCAGATTTAGGAACCGCCAATACAGACTGGCAGGACCAGATATTCCGTACCGCTGTCAGCACCGACCATCATGTTTCTATCAACGGAGGATTCAAGAACCTGCCTTACCGTGTATCTTTAGGTTATACAGACGATAATGGTATTGTGAAAACATCCAACTTCCGACGCTTCACTGCTTCCGTGAACCTGGCTCCTTCCTTCTTTGAAGATCATCTGAAGTTCAACATCAATGCCAAATTCATGAACGGTAAAAACCGCTATGCCGATACAGGTGCCGCCATTGGCGGGGCATTGGCCATCGACCCTACCCGTCCGGTTTATTCTAACGAAGACCCTTACCAGTTTACAGGCGGCTACTGGCAGAATATTAATTCTACCACAGGTTTCAGCAATCCGGACTGGAGATATACGTCCAATCCGAACTCTCCCCAAAATCCGCTGGCTGCACTGGAACTCAAAAATGACAAGGCAAACAGCAACGACTTTGTTGGAAATGTAGACGTTGACTATAAGTTCCATTTCCTGCCTGACCTCCGTCTGCACGCAAGCATAGGTGGAGAATATGCGGAAGGTACGCAGACCACGATTGTTTCTCCATACTCATTCGGCAATAATTATTATGGTTGGAATGGCGACGTAACCCAATATAAATACAACCTTTCGTACAACATATATGTACAGTATATCAAGTCTTTGGGTGCAAACGACTTTGACATCATGGTCGGTGGTGAAGAACAGCACTTCCATCGCAACGGATTTGAAGAAGGACAGGGTTGGGACTCCTATACACAAGAACCCCATGACGCCAAATTGCGCGAACAGACAGCTTATGCAACCAGAAATACACTGGTCTCTTACTTCGGCCGTCTGAACTACTCCCTGCTGAACCGTTACTTGTTTACCTTTACCATGCGTTGGGATGGCTCGTCACGTTTCTCCAAAGACAACCGCTGGGGTACATTCCCATCATTGGCACTGGGATGGAAGATTAAAGAAGAAAACTTCCTGAAAGACGTAAATGTCCTGTCTGATCTGAAATTACGTTTAGGCTGGGGTATTACCGGTCAGCAAAACATAGGTGATGATTTTGCTTATCTTCCTCTGTATGTAGTCAATAACGAGTATGCCCAGTATCCTTTTGGCGATACGTATTACTCTACTTCCCGCCCGAAGGCTTTCAATGAGAACCTGAAATGGGAAAAGACGACCACATGGAACGCCGGACTGGACTTCGGATTCCTGAATGGAAGAATCACAGGTGGCATCGACGGATACTTCCGTAAAACGGATGACCTGCTGAACAGCGTTAAGATTCCCGTAGGAACTAACTTCAATGCCCAGATGACACAGAATATCGGTTCACTGGAAAACTACGGTATGGAATTTTCTATCAATGCCAAACCGATTGTGACTAAGGACTTCACTTGGGACCTCAGCTATAACATTACATGGAACCACAATGAAATCACCAAGTTGACAGGTGGCGACGACAGCGATTATTACGTAGAAGCAGGCGATAAGATTTCCAGAGGTAACAATACCAAGGTACAGGCGAATAAAGTAGGTTACGCTGCCAATTCCTTCTACGTTTACCAGCAGGTATACGACGAAAATGGCAAACCTATTGAAAATATGTTTGTTGACCGTAACGGAAACGGAACGATAGACAGCGGAGACAAATATATCTACAAAAAACCGGCAGGCGATGTTTTGATGGGACTGACCTCCAAAATGCAGTATAAGAACTTTGACTTCAGCTTCTCCTTACGTGCCAGTCTGAACAACTATGTGTACTATGACTTCCTGAGCAACAAAGCCAACGTCAGCACTTCGGGACTGTACTCCAATAATGCATACAGCAACACCAGTGCCGAAGCCGTCGCACTCGGTTTCAGCGGACAAGGTGATTACTACATGAGCGACTATTTTATACATAACGCATCATTCTTACGTTGTGATAACATCACGTTAGGTTATTCTTTCCAGAATCTGTGGAAAACTCAAACCTACAAAGGTGTTGGCGGACGTGTATATGCTACTGTACAGAATCCGTTCATTATCAGTAAGTACAAAGGCCTTGATCCGGAAGTAAAAAGCGGTATCGACGCCAATCCATATCCCAGAGCGATGACTTTCTTATTAGGTTTAAGTCTGCAATTCTAACATTCATTAAATCAATTTATCATGAAAACAAAATATATCAAACAGCTATTTTCAGCCGCACTGATCGCAGTTCTCTCTTCGGGAGTAACTTCATGTATCAACGATCTGGATATTAGTCCCATCGCCCCTCAGACAGGAGGTAGTTTCGACCAGCAGGGAGTATTTGTGAAAGGATATGCCATGCTGGGTGTAACCGGACAAAAGGGTATCGACGGTTCTCCTGACCTCGACGGACAGGACGAAGGCGAATCCGGTTTCTATCGTACCACTTTCAACTGCAACGAACTGCCTACCGACGAATGTCTTTGGGCATGGCAGGAGAATCAGGACATCCCCCAGCTTACAAGTATTAGCTGGAGTCCTTCCAGCCAGCGCACAGAGTGGGTTTACGTCCGTTTGGGATATGACATCACACAATACAACTTCTTCCTCGACCAGACCGAAGGCATGACAGATGCAGAAACACTGCGCCAACGTGCGGAAATACGTTTCCTGCGTGCCCTCCATTATTGGTACTTCCTCGATTTGTTCGGTAAAGCTCCGTTCAAGGAACACTTTAACAATGACTTGCCTGTCGAGAAGAAAGGTACGGAACTCTATACCTACATTCAGAATGAACTGAACGAAATTGAAGGTGATATGTATGAACCTCGTCAGGCTCCCTTCGGACGTGCAGACAAAGCCGCCAACTGGTTGCTCCGCGCACGTTTGTACCTGAACGCAGGCGTATATACTGGACAAACCGATTATGCAAAAGCGGAAGAATATGCCAGCAAAGTGATTGGCTCAGCATATAAGCTATGTACAAATTACAGCGAACTGTTTATGGCCGATAACGACGAGAATGAAAATGCCATGCAGGAAATCATTCTGCCTATCCGTCAGGATGGAGTAAAGACACGTAACTATGGCGGTTCAACTTATCTGGTTTGTGGTACTCGTGTAGCCGGTATGCCCCGTATGGGAACAACGAACGGTTGGTCCTGTATCTTTGCCCGTGCCACAATGGTAAAGAAGTTCTTCTCCAATCTCGAAGATGTGCCGATGCTGCCCGCCGATGTTGAGATTCCGACCAAAGGCTTAGATACAGATGAGCAGATCGATGCTTTCGATGCAGAATATGGCATCAGAACAGAAGACATGATCAAAGCTGCCGGTGACGACCGTGCCTTGCTATACTCTGGTGTAGGAGGCGGCAGACGCAAGATTCAGACAGATGCGATCAGCGGATTCACCGATGGCTTGTCGATTGTAAAATGGCAGAATTACCGCTCTGACGGAAAACCTGTCAGCCATGCTACTTATCCTGACACAGACATTCCTTTGTTCCGTCTGGCAGAAGCATACCTGACACGTGCGGAAGCCATTTTCCGCCAGGGAGGAGACGCCACAGGAGACATCAATGAACTTCGCAAACGCGCCAACTGCACAAGAAAGGTACAAACCGTAACCGAACAGGAACTTATCGACGAATGGGCACGCGAGTTCTATCTGGAAGGTCGCCGTCGTTCAGACTTGGTTCGTTTCGGTATGTTCACAACCAATAAATATCTTTGGGACTGGAAAGGTGGAGCAATGAACGGAACATCTGTCGCTTCATACTACAACAAATATCCTATCCCTGTATCGGATATCAACAATAACAGGAATATGTCACAAAATGAAGGCTATAAATAACCAAGAGTTCATCCTTATATAAAAGAATGCCATTATGAAAAAAATATCCAACATATTACTCGCTGTCACCTTCGCACTGCCTCTATTTACAGCCTGCGAAACAGACAATGACAGCAATCCGATCCTGAACGAACCCGATACATTCACGCTCAATACGCCCGCGTATGCAGCCAACAATGTATATGACCTGAAGAATGCCCAAACTGTAGAACTCACTTGTTCGCAACCGGACTACGGTTTTCCGGCAGCTACCACCTACACGGTACAAGCTTCATTTGAACAGGATTTCCTAGAAGCGACAGATGAGAGCAAAGCCAACTATACAGTGTTGGAAAGCACCTCCCCGACAGCAAAGATCAATGTGGATGCTTCCGAACTCAACAATGCGCTTCTCGACTTGTGGACGGCCGTGAACGGAGAGCAGGCAGAACTCCCTACCAAACCGGTAGCTGTATATATCCGCCTGAAAGCCAACATCACAAGCAGTGGAAAAGGAGTATGTCTTTCCAATGTGATTGAGTTGCCCAACGTTCTGATTTCCAAGAGCACCAGCTCATTGACACCTCCCAAGACGATGTTCATTGTAGGTTCCATGCTGGATGCCGACTGGAAAGTATGGAAACCAATGGCGGGTGTCTACGGTATGGACGGTCAGTTCTATTCAATGATTTACTTCGATGCCAACTCCGAGTTCAAGTTCGGAACAAAGGAAAACGAGTATATCGGTATTAACGACAACCGCGTGACGGTTACCGACAAAGCCGGAGCAGGAGTCAGCGGCAGTGACAACTTCGTCGTAGAAAACGCCGGATGGTATCTCTTCTACGTCAAAGCGGCTGTCAAAGGGGATGATTATCAGTTTACCATTACCTTCTATCCGGCTGAAGTATATTTGTTCGGTAACACCACCGGCGGTTCGTGGGCATTCACCGACGAATGGAAGTTTGCGGTTCCCGCTACCAAAGACGGCAACTTCGTATCTCCTGCCATGACTGCAAGCGGAGAAGTCCGTATGTGCTTCAAGACAGACCTCGACTGGTGGAGAACTGAGTTTACACTCCACGACGGTGAAATCTTCTATCGTGATTTCAACCTTATTGACAGTTGGACAGAAAAGGGAGACGGTTATTCCATACAGGGTTCAGCCGGCAATGTGATCCATCTGAACTTCACGGCAGGTACAGGAGAAAAGAAGTAATTAACTTTAAAAAGAACGATTCATCATGAAAAAACATTTAATATACACAGGGATGTTTCTGGCAGCAATCGGATTTTCTGCCTGTAATGAAGATTTCAAGGACTGGGCTGATCCCCAGTCCAATCCCCAGGAAGAGTCGGCGGGACAGTTGACTGCAACTTTCACAGCAGGCAAGGACGCCAGCATCGTCATGGACGCGGCCACAGCCGATTCCGTAGAAATCGCAAAGTTAAGCTCGACCACAGCCGAAGAAGGCAGTAAGATCGCTGTCAACTCTTTGACACTGAATGAGAATCACACCATTCCATTTTCCATGACGGAAGACCATGTCTTTAAAGTAGCCTTGGCACAACTGGACAGTGTGACGCAGGAAGCCTACAAAAGCCGTGCAAGCGTGGTACGTGAATTGAAAATCTCTATCAATGCTTCTGCCGTAACTCCTTCCGGTGAAGGTATTCAACTGGTGGGAAATGAAGTAAGCATCACCTTGCAGCCTGCCACAACTCCGGCTGTTGATCCCGACGGCTATTATATAGTCGGTGATTTCACAGGCTGGGACGGTAACAGTGCCCAACAGATGAAGAAGGACGCTCTCGATGAAAACCTGTATATACTGGAAGCAGAAATAGAAAGTACTTCGAACTTCAAGATTTTCCCGGCTTCAGCTATTAACGGAAACGACATAGACTGGACCAAAGCCTTGGGAAGTAGTGTAGATGGTGATGACTCCGGTGATAATTTTGTTAGCTGGACGAATGCAGGAGCCATTAATACAGCACTGGACGGTAAAATCAAAATCTCGTTCGATGCCTTCAACTACCGTTTTACAGTGAAAGACAACAGTGCGCCCACCGAACTTTACATGACTGGCAGCGCATACAACTGGGGAACTCCTGCCGGTGATCCGAATGCTTGGAAAGCACTTGTTCCGGTCAACGGAACGAAAGGAACTTTCTGGGGAATCTTCTATTTCGCTGCTAACGATCAGGTGAAATTTGCACCGCAAGCCAACTGGGGCAATGACTTCGGTTTTGTAGATGCTATCTCACAGGAATCCAAAGACCTTGCCGGATTATCGGACGAGGGCGGCAATTTGAAAGTCGGTATAGCCGGCTGGTACTTAGTATACGTCTCCGTTATCGGTGATGATAAAGTGATAGAATTTGAAAAGCCGAATGTATATCTGATGGGCGATACCTCATACAACGGTTGGGATGCGCAACTGGTAGAACAGGACTTATTTACCGTGCCCGGAACGGCTGATGGTGAATTTGTTTCTCCGGCATTCCTGAAAGATGGCGCAGTACGAATCTGCGTAAATCCGAAAGCTGTCTCTGCCGGCGACTGGTGGAAAACAGAGTTTATCATCTTCGACGGACAAATAGCTTATCGGGGCAACGGCGGTGACCAAGCTGCGGTACAAGGTAAAACCGGACAAAAGGTTTATCTGAACTTCGGCAACGGAACAGGCCGTATCGAATAATACTACAAGAAATCAAGGAAACAGGGAATGGCCGTCGCGAATACAATGAAATCGGGGCGGCTACTGTTTTTTAAGAAACTACACTTATTGTCTTTAATACATCATCATTATGAATAAACATCTCCACTTTTTATCTCTTTTGTGGTTGTCAATGCTCATGGCATTCATGACCGCTTGCAGCGATGACAAAAATATCACCGACCCTGCTCCGGAACCCGAACCGCCCGTCGAAGGGCAATGGACCGCACTTACCGCCTCTCCCGACACATGGGACGAGACCAAACGGGCAGACATCTCCTACCAATTACTGCTCTATTCCTTCGCCGACAGCGACGGAGACGGATATGGAGACCTGAATGGCGTCACCCAAAAGCTGGACTATCTCAACCAACTAGGCGTGAAAGCCCTCTGGCTCTCTCCCATCCACCCCTGTATGTCTTATCACGGATATGACGTCACAGACTACACCAAAGTCAATCCGCAGCTCGGCACAGAAAGCGACTTCGACCGTCTGGTTACAGAAGCCCACAACCGAGGCATCAAGATTTATCTGGACTACGTAATGAACCACACCGGCACTGCCCACCCGTGGTTCACCGAAGCTAGTTCATCATCCGAAAGCCCGTATCGCAATTATTATTCTTTCTCTGAAGACCCGAAAACAGATATCGCAGCAGGCAAAATCGCCATGATCACCCAAGAAGGAGCAGCCGGATACAATGCCGCAGAATGGTTTCAGGTTTCTGACGAGACCGCTGCCGTGAAAGGACTGCTGAAATTTACACTGGACTGGAGCAACGCACCTTCCCCCATCCTTGTCGTTTCCACAGGCACCAAAGCAGACGAGGATAATCCAGACACAGGTACCGACAACGCCAAATACTTATACTACGGAGAAGACATCTGTAAAAAGTTTTATGACAAAGGAAACAACATCTATGAACTCACCGTCGACTTTGAGTCCACTTGGGGGCTTCTGATCCGTACTAGCAATGCTTCTTTCTGGCCATCCGGAACAAAATACGGCGCCTCTTCCTCGTCCGAGAAACTCGCGCTGAACAAGGATTTCAAACTGACCAACGCCGGCAACCCTGCCAACATCATGTTCGACAGCCAGCAGATCACCTATTTCCATTCTCATTTCTGCACCGACTGGTTTGCCGACCTTAACTACGGCCCTGTAGACCAGGCAGGCGAATCACCGGCATATCAGGCAATAGCAGACGCCGCCAAAGGATGGATCGCCCGTGGTGTGGACGGCCTCCGCCTCGACGCCGTGAAGCACATCTACCACAGTGAGACCAGCGAAGAAAATCCTCGTTTCCTGAAAATGTTCTATGAAGATATGAACGCCTATTACAAACAAAAAGGACATACGGACGACTTCTATATGGTAGGCGAAGTGTTATCGGAATACGATAAAGTAGCTCCTTATTATAAAGGTCTGCCCGCCCTTTTTGAATTTTCCTTCTGGTATCGTCTGGAATGGGGAATCAATAATAGTACCGGATGTTATTTTGCCAAAGACATCCTTTCTTACCAACAGAAATACGCCAACTATCGAAGCGATTACATCGAAGCAACGAAACTGAGTAACCATGACGAAGACCGTACATCGTCCAAGTTGGGTAAATCCGCCGACAAATGCAAACTGGCCGCCGCCGTCTTACTCACTTCCGCCGGACATCCTTACATCTATTACGGTGAAGAACTGGGACTTTACGGAACAAAGGATAACGGAGACGAATATGTGCGCAGCCCGATGCTATGGGGAGATAGCTACACTACCAACTACACAGACAAGACGGATGCCACCGTTTCGAAAAATGTGAAAACGGTAGCGAACCAACAAGCCGATACCCATTCACTTCTGAACATATATTTCTCCCTCACCCGATTGCGCAACACCTATCCGGCACTGGCAGAAGGAAATATGACCAAACATTCCGTCTACAACGAATCACAGGAGAAAGACTATAAGCCGATTGCCGCCTGGTATATGACCAAGGACAACGAGAAACTGCTTGTCATCCATAATTTCGGCGGAACGGCCATGCTACTTCCGCTGACAGACAAGATTGAGAAAGTATTGTTTGTGAATGGCGAAGCTCAACAAAATACAGACAGCGACAGTTACACCTTGAAACTGGGAGGATACGCCTCTGTAGTATTCAAGTTGGGCAACTAAATACATCAAGACCACGTCTTCAGATTCATTTCATAAGAATAGAATAAATCTGAAGACGTGGTCTTGACTTTTTCCGGTTTCTATCTATCTTCAAGAAACCTTATATCAATCGGAATTTCCACTTTTTAATGGAATAAGAATCAAACTTGTGTTTCTCCTTCTATATACTCTTCCAAAAATAGATTCTCCCCATCGAATACCGCATAGGAGAAATAGTTAATCCAGTCTCCAAGAATCAGCACACGGGAAGTAGCACTCAACATTAAATCCAGTTCAATGTGACGATGGCCATAAATGAAGAAGTTGATATTAGGATGACTCTTCAGATATTCTTTTGTATAAAGTACCAGATGTTCCTTATTCTCCCCCATGTAATCCGGTTCTTTGCCGTCCACCCGCTTTTCGCGGCTATGTTTTGCCCACGTCAAGCCCAATTCCACACTCCAACGGGGATGGATGGCAGAAAACAGTGTCTGAAGTGTTGTACTGTGAAACATCCAGCGCAGCAACTTAAACTTCTTGTCCGGGTCACCCAGTCCGTCACCGTGAGCCAGATAAAACTCTTTTCCGTATATTTCGGTAGTCAATGCTTCACGGTGAATAATCACTCCACATTCTTTAGAAAGATAATCCCCACACCAGATATCATGGTTGCCGGTAAAGAAATGTACCTCCACTCCCATATCCGTGAGTTCGGAGAGCTTTCCTAAAAAGCGGGTGTATCCTTTGGGAACCACTAACCGGAATTCATACCAAAAATCGAACATATCTCCCAACAGGTAAACGGCAGAAGCTTTATGCTTGATACTGTCGAGGAAGTTCACCAAGCGCCGTTCCTGTGTACGTCCATGTTCTATGGCACGGGAACCAAGATGCGCATCGGAAAGGAAATAAACGTTCTTCATGAGTTTTGAGTTTAGAGTTATCAGTTTTATATTTTGAGCTATAAATTTACAGGAATCCGAGTTCCAGTTTTGCTTCCTCACTCATCATATCTTTATCCCATTCCGGTTCGAACACAAGGTTGATAGTGGCAGATGTCACTCCTTCCACCGATTCTACTTTCTGGCGGATATCTTCCATGATGAAATCGGCTGCCGGACAGTTGGGAGCAGTCAGAGTCATATCAAGCGCCACTTCCCCATTGTCTGAGACGTCTATCTTATAAATCAGTCCAAGATCATATACATTTACCGGAATCTCAGGATCGTACACCGTCTTTAGCATGGCTACGATCTTTTCTTCTATTTTAAATTTTTCCATAGGGCTTTCCTTATTAATATGTATTGCAAAGATAAGAATAAATTTATTCAGAGCAGCCCTTCGTCGGCAAAACTGTAAAACTTATCCTCACAAACAATAACGTGGTCTATCAGGCGAATGTTCATTGTGTCGGCTGCCCGGCGGATGTGTTCCGTCAGCGTCCGGTCCGGTTGGCTGGGTTGGATATTTCCCGAAGGATGGTTATGCACTACGGCTATTTGCGTGGCTCTCTGCAGCAATGCTTCCCGAAGAATGGTACGTACATCCGTATACGTTCCGTCTATTCCGCCAGTGCTGATACGTACCTTATCGATCAGTCTCGTCGCCTGATTCAATAATAATACCCAGAATTCTTCCTGTTCAAGGTCGCACATGACAGGCTGGAAGATGTCATAAATATCTCTTGAACAAGAGATGCGGGGGCGTTCTTGGATATTTTGCAGTTTCCGTCGCTTGCCGAGTTCCAGGGCAGCCATTACAGTGATGCTCTTTGCCGGTCCCATTCCTTTAAAACGGGAATAGTCGCAGACTTCCCACTTTGCCAAGGAGTTCAGATTGTTATCACAAGAGAGAAGCAAACGCCTCATCAGTTCGACAGCACTTTCTTCCGTATTTCCGGAGCCGATTAATATGGCGAGTAGTTCGGCATCACTCAATGCGGCTGCTCCTTTCTCCATCATCTTCTCTCTGGGACGGTCTTCCAGCGCCCACTGGTTGATGGATAGTTTGTGTTTGCTTTCCATGATCAAATCACTTACTTATAAAAATTCTTTTGAAACGCCTCGAATTCGTCCTTTCCTCTTATACAACGCTGCCACCATGCACGCCAGAATCCCGTTCCATAACCAATTAGTTGTATAAAGGAAGCAGTAATTGACAGCATTCCAATCCATAAACTGCGATTTCTGATTGTCGAATCCACGCAAACCACCAAGGAATAGAGCAGTAAGGGAAGAGGTGCTGCCAACATGGCGGCAAATCCTAAAAACAGAAGTGCCATCTCGCCTATCGCACACCCGGGAACCGTTTTGGAATATAGTAGATAAAAAGCTAACAAAACGAGCCCCAACCCCAAAAGAGTCAGTAATAAAAGCAAAGAGACTCCCAGCGTGAACACTGCCGGTAGCAAATGCACCAATTTCAACGAATCGGGATATTTCTTATAAAGGTTAATGCGGGCAATGCCGGAGTTATGGACTTGCTTAAAGAACTTCTTCAAGTCTGTCCGACGTTTGTGATATACCCACGCATCGGGGAAAAGACGACAAGTATAGCCACCTTTAAAAATACGGATACTGAAGTCGATATCTTCCCCGAAGCGCATTTTAGAGAATCCCCCCAAAGCTTCATACACTTCGCGACGAATCCCCATATTGAAGCTACGAGGATAAAACTTGTCCATCTTCTTTTTTCCGCCACGGATACCGCCTGTTGTAAAAAAGGAAGTCATCGAGTAGTTGATAGCTTTCTGAATATCCGTAAAAGAATCGTGCGCACGGTCGGGACCACCGAACGCGTCGGCAGGAGAAGCCTGAAGCTCCTTCTCTATCGCGTCAAAATATCCTTCGGGCAAAATGACATCAGAGTCCAGTATGATAAAATATTCTCCTTCGCTTCGCTCCGCTCCGTAGTTACGGGTCTGCCCCGGTCCAGAATTGGGTTTAGAGAAATACTTGATGTCCAACCGATCTGTATACCGATCTGCCACTTCCTTACAAGGGATGGACGAACCATCTTCAACAATAACTACTTCAAAATCTTTAAAACACTGTACAGTGAGACTTTGCAGCAATTCATCCACCTCATCGGGACGATTGTAAACGGGAATTATGACAGAATAGCGCATATCAATGAATTTATAAAATAACGATTTTGCGTAAATCCAATAAAACGAATATTGATTTGAAGCACAAAGTAAGGTAAAAAAAACGAGACTTATAAAAGAGTTAACAAAAAAAGGCGACTTCATGATAAGCCGCCTTTTTTTATTATCTCAGTTCTTCTTACTTTTTCAGAATATCCATTGTATCCGATGCAATCAACAACTCTTCATCTGTCGGAATCACTACTACTTTCACTTTAGAATCTGCAGTAGAAATAATAGCTTCCTCACCACGAACTTTTGCATTCACATTATTGTCCAGTTTAATACCCATGAATTCCATGTCTTTACAAACAGATTCACGGCATTCAAACTGATTTTCGCCTACACCACCTGTAAACAGGATGATATCTACACCGCCCAATGCCGCAGCATAAGCACCGATATATTTCTTAATACGGTAGTAGTACATCTTTTCAGCAAGGATGGCTCTTTCGTTTCCGTTAGCACAAGCGGCCAGCAGTTCGCGCATATCGCTTGATACGCCGGAAATACCCAGTACGCCGCTCTTCTTGTTCAGCAGGTTAGAAATGCCTGTCGTATTCAAGCCTTCTTTTTCCATGATGAATGTTACTGCACCGGCATCGATGTCACCGCTACGGGTACCCATCATCAAACCTTCCAACGGAGTCAGTCCCATGGTAGTATCTATACATTTGCCATCCTTGATAGCAGCGATAGAACCACCGTTACCAATATGGCAAGTGATGATTTTTTGTCCTACCGGATTAACGCCAAGGAACTCACATACACGTTTTGAAACATAACGGTGAGAAGTTCCGTGGAAGCCATAACGACGTACGCCATATTTCTCATACATTTCGTAAGGAATAGCATACATATAAGCATAATCCGGCATCGTCTGATGGAAAGCTGTATCAAATACGCCTACCTGCGGAATGTTGGGAAGAATAGCGGAAACTGCATTCACACCTTTCAAGTTGGCAGGATTGTGAAGCGGAGCCAGGTCGTTGCAGGCAGCAAAAGCTTCGAGTACTTCTTTGTTCAGCAATACAGATTCACTGAAACGTTCGCCTCCGTGTACCATACGGTGACCTACCGCATTGATTTCGTCCAGTGATTTGATAGCTCCGTATTCCGGGCTAATCAATGTATTCAGAATGAACTCCACACCAATCGTATGTTCCGGAATGTCTTTTTCGAGTACTTTCTTTTCACCATTCGGCAAAGTCAATTTAAGGAAAGAGCCTTTCAGACCGATTTTTTCGATACCACCTTGTGCAATCACTTCTTTGGTGGTCATATCGAACAATTTATATTTGATGGATGAACTTCCACAGTTCAATACTAGAATTTTCATATTGTCTTTAATACTTAAAACTTGATACTTATTTATTGTTTTTTGCTGCAATAGCCTGATTAGCCGTAATAGCAATCATGCGATATACATCTTCGATAGAGCAACCACGAGACAAGTCATTCACCGGACGGGCGATACCCTGAAGGATCGGGCCGATAGCGTCGGCATGTCCCAGACGTTGTACCAGTTTATAAGAAATATTTCCTACTTCCAGACTCGGAACGATCAGCACGTTAGCCTCTCCCGCTACGGGTGAACCCGGAGCTTTGCTTGCGCCTACTTCAGGAACAAGAGCAGCATCAGCCTGCATTTCTCCGTCCAGATCAAGTGTAGGAGCCATTTCCTTAGCGATCTTGGTAGCTTCCACTACTTTATCCACTACTTCATGTTTAGCGGAACCTTTGGTAGAGAAGCTCAACATAGCCACTTTCGGATTTTCGATACCGGCAACGGCTTTGGCAGTCTGTGCCGTACAAACAGCAATCTGTGCCAGCTGGTTAGGGTCCGGAACCGGAGTTACGGCAACGTCACCCATCACCAGAATACCATTCTTACCATACTCGGGAGCATGAGTCAAGAGTAACATAGCACCGGATACACAAGTGATGCCCGGAGCAGTCTTGATAATCTGTAAAGCCGGACGCAGTACATTGCCTGTTGTGTTGCGGGCACCTGCCAACTGACCGTCAGCATCACCGCTCTTAATCATTAAACAACCATAAAACAAAGGATCATTCGTCAATTGACGGGCTTCTTCAATAG
The DNA here is from genome assembly GCF_019052485.1 of Bacteroides sp. MSK.20.82. NCBI lineage: Bacteria > Pseudomonadati > Bacteroidota > Bacteroidia > Bacteroidales > Bacteroidaceae > Bacteroides > Bacteroides sp. MSK.20.82. Next base: position 86,808 of record NZ_JAHQUN010000014.1, on the reverse strand, counting down.
TCATGCCTTTCTTCTTGCGAAGCTCGCACAGCAATTGTGCATACTCTTCGTGTTTCGGAGAAGTTTCAGGATCAATAATAGTAGCTTTGCTGATGTTACCCAGTCCCCATTTCACTGCAAATTCGTTAATTTCAGCGGGTTTACCCAGTAAAATAAGGTCAGCAACTTCATCTGTCAAAATCTGATTGGCAGCTTTTAATGTGCGTTCTTCAGTTCCTTCCGGAAGAACAATACGTTGGCGGTCTGCTTTCGCACGAGCCACGATTTGGTTGATTAAATTAAGCATAGATATATTTGAATAATATTATAAACCTTGTTACGATTTGTAATTTGCGCTGCAAAAGTACTCAATTTTGCAATATCCACATTACAATTCCGGCTAATTTTATTCTCCAAGTCTAAAATATTATAATATTTAACACTGTACTTCTATTTTTTCTACCTTTGCAGTGTTTTCAAACAAATCAATAGGTAATTAGTGTATGATACGTCAGTGCGCCATTTTATTTGGCTGTTTGGCTTTGGGTGAATTAATCGTTTATTTAACAGGGATCAAGCTCCCCTCCAGCATTATCGGTATGCTGCTGCTCACCCTTTTTTTGAAATTAGGCTGGATCAAACTGCAGTGGGTGCAGGGATTGTCCGACTTTCTGGTAGCTAATCTGGGCTTCTTTTTCGTACCTCCCGGAGTAGCATTGATGTTGTACTTCGACGTTATTGCGGCAGAATTCTGGCCTATCGTCATCGCAACAATCGTTAGCACGGCTCTCGTGCTGGTCGTAACGGGATGGGTACACCAGATTGTCCGTAAATTCAGACTGGCACGTCAGATTAAACTGGCGAGTAGCCTACGCTTATCAGACTTTCACTTGTCCGACAAGCTACATTTAAAAAACAAAACTAACTTAATGGATAAAGACAAATGAGCTTTTTAGAAAATAATTTCTTTCTGCTGGCTGTCACTTTCGGCGTTTTCTTCTTTGCCAAATTGCTTCAGAAGAAAACGGGGCTGGTATTGCTGAACCCGATCTTACTCACCATTGCCGTTCTGATTATCTTCCTTAAAATGGCCAATATCTCTTACGAGACTTACAATCAGGGAGGGCATCTCATCGAATTCTGGTTACGCCCGGCTGTGGTAGCTTTGGGAGTCCCTTTATATCTTCAGCTGGAAATGATTAAGAAACAGTTGCTGCCTATCCTCTTGTCTCAACTGGCAGGGTGCATCGTCGGAGTGATCTCTGTGGTATTAATCGCCAAGTTTATGGGAGCTTCACAAGAAGTCATTCTTTCATTGGCACCTAAATCCGTAACGACTCCGATTGCCATGGAAGTGACCAAGGCTATCGGAGGTATCCCGTCACTGACGGCAGCCGTTGTAGTAGCGGTAGGTTTACTGGGAGCCATCTGCGGATTTAAGACAATGAAAATCATGCACGTAGGCAGTCCGATAGCCCAAGGGCTTTCGATGGGAACAGCCGCCCACGCTGTCGGCACTTCCACTGCCATGGACATCAGCAGCAAATACGGGGCGTATGCCAGCCTGGGATTGACACTGAATGGAATATTCACCGCATTACTGACACCGACTATCCTGCGATTATTAGGTGTTTTGTAAAAACAAAATTCTTTCATTTTCCGTTATATAAAGAGTTAAACGCAAAAAGCATTTTATGATTCCATTTAAAGACATTACACTAGCTGATAGAGACACAATAACTGCATTCACCATGAAAAGTGACCGCCGAAACTGCGATCTTTCATTTTCCAACCTCTGTAGCTGGAGATTCTTGTACGATACTCAATTTGCAGTCATCGACGATTTTCTGGTATTCAAATTTTGGGCCGGCGAACAACTGGCATATATGATGCCTGTAGGAAACGGCGATCTGAAAGCTGTATTACGGAAATTAATCGAAGATGCGGATAAGGAGAAGCATAATTTCTGTATGTTGGGAGTTTGCAGCAATATGCGCGCCGACCTCGAAGCGATTTTACCCGAACGGTTCATTTTCACGGAAGACCGTGCCTATGCCGACTATATATATTTAAGGAGTGATCTGGCTACCTTGAAAGGAAAGAAATTTCAGGCAAAGAGAAATCACATCAACCGGTTTCGTAATACGTATCCCGATTACGAATATTCCCCGATTACGCCCGACCGTATTCAAGAATGTCTGGACCTGGAAGCCGAATGGTGCAAAGTGAACAACTGCGACCAGCAGGAAGGAACGGGAAATGAACGTCGTGCCCTCATTTATGCATTACATAATTTCGAAGCACTCGGTCTGACCGGAGGCATTCTCCACGTCAACGGGAAAATTGTGGCATTTACTTTCGGGATGCCTATCAACCATGAAACATTCGGGGTACATGTAGAAAAGGCAGATACCAGCATTGACGGTGCTTACGCCATGATTAATTACGAGTTTGCCAATCGCATTCCCGAACAGTATATCTATATCAACCGGGAAGAAGATTTAGGTATTGAAGGCTTACGCAAAGCAAAGCTGTCTTATCAACCGGTAACTATTCTCGAAAAGTATATGGCTTGTCTGAAAGACCATCCTATGGATATGGTCAGATGGTAATAATATATAAGGTATGACGACAAAAGAAAAGGTTAAGGCATTATGGCAGTTATGTTTCGACGACAATGAAGAGTTCGTTGAAATGTACTTCAGGCTGCGCTATAAAAATGAAATAAACATTGCTATCGAAAGTGGGGATGAGATTGTTTCCGCTCTTCAGATGATTCCTTATCCGATGACTTTCTGCGGAGATACCGTACAGACCTCTTACATTTCAGGAGCCTGCACTCATCCGGATTTTCGCGGAAACGGAGTGATGCGCGAATTACTCTCCCAAGCCTTTGCAAAGATGCTTCGTAACGGAATGTATTTCAGTACATTGATTCCTGCCGAACCTTGGTTATTCGACTATTACACCCGGATGGGATATGCTTCCGTATTCCAATATTCGGTTAAAGAGATTACCGTACCGGAATTTATTCCGTCTAAAGAAATAACAGTCACCTCTGAAGTCGGATGTCAGAAAGAAGTTTACGAATATCTAAACAGCAAACTTTCCGGACGCACTTGCTGCATCCAGCACTCCTTTGAGGATTTTCAAGTAGTCATGGCGGACCTTATCCTCAGTGACGGAATTTTGGTTACTGCCAGATCAGAGAATCAAATCAATGGATTGGCTATTGTATACAGAAGAGATAAGCAATTAATTATCAGCGAGCTTTTTGCAGAAACCAAAGATGCCGAGCACAGTTTGTTGCACCATATCAAGCAATTTACTGGATGCAGGTACATGACTCAGTTGCTTCCTCCGGAGAAAGAACAGACGCAATATCCGTTGGGGATGGCGCGAATCATCAATGCCAAAGAAGTGCTGCAACTGTATGCCTCCGCTTTTCCTGAGGACGAAATGCAACTGGAAGTATCAGATAAACAATTGTCAGTAAATAATGGCTATTACTATCTGTGTAATGGCAAATGTATGTATAGCACCGAGCGTTTGCCCGGCGCACATATACCAATGAATATCAGTGAGCTGACAGGAAGAATATTTCAGGCACTACAACCTTATATGAGTTTAATGCTGAATAAGTGATTCCAGATAACGTACCCTTTCACAAGCTGCCAGCAGGAAAGCACCGACTCCGAAGTTTGAAGTAGAATTAGCATCTACGACTTGCCCCGGTATGGCTTTCTCGCCGATGGGTTGCACATAACCGATCTTTCCGTCGGGCTGTAAAGCAACTGTTGACAAATATTTCCATGCCTTCTCAACTACAGGTTGATAATGGGCGGAGTCAAGGAAACCGTTATTGATCCCCCATTGCAGACCGTACGTAAAGAATGCCGTACCACTTGTTTCGGGTCCCGGTGCATGCTGCGCATCGAGCATACTACGCGTCCAATACCCTTCAGGTTGCTGACAGGCCGCAACAGATTTTGCCAATGTACGGAAACGGTCTATATATTCCTGACGATACTTATCTGTTTCCGGAAGGTCTTTCAAGACTTTCGCCAGCCCCGCCAGTACCCAGCCATCACCACGTGCCCAGAAATCCTTTTTACCATTCACACTTTTGTGCTTGGGGTATACGTATTTTCCATCGCGATAGTAAAGTCCGGCTTCTTCATCATACATGATACTGTCTGCATAAGCGAGGTATTCATGCAGTTTCTCCAGGTAAAGTGGATTTTTAGTGATATTATATAGTTTGGTCATCACAGGCATTACCATATATAAACCATCCGCCCACCACCAATAATCATTGTTGGGTATACTCATCTGATACTCCATCACCTCACGGGCACGGGCTATCTTATGTGTATCCGGTTCCAGATTATATAAATCGGCATACGTCTGAAAACAGATCTGATAATCGCCGAACAGTACATAATCATTGCTTTCGCCATAACTGTACTTCCAGTTGGCTTTATGATCCGATTTAGCGCCTTTCCACTCATTATGTTCCGCCCATCCTTTTGAGTATTCCAGATATTCCGGCTTGTTGGTCAGGAAGTAAGCCTCCATGTTTCCGGTATGATAAGCGGCATTGTCCCAGAAAGAACGCCCGTGTTCCGGATGGTTTGTCTGCCAGTAGCCATTGACTTTATGAATAATGTCAACCACTTCTGCCGAAGATGAAACTTTCTTGGTTGTGCAACCGGCACACACCGCACAGCCTACTACCAGTGCGGAAAAAAGAGTTGCATACAATTTCTTCATATCTTTATTTTTTTGTATTCGTATTCGCTTCCAGTACATATATCATTTGAGGTTCAATCTCCGCCGTGCGTTCACCGTCGCCTTGACAAGTGTGCTGTACAAAGAGATTGAGTTTCCGCTGCTTCTTCCACAATTCCGTGTCATGGGACGGTTCCCAGGCATCTACGGAAAAATCCGTCAGGTCGGTGACTATCCACTTACCGTTGGCAACATCAGCAGTATGCGCCATTGAGACACGGCTGCCCCGCTCTTCGTCACGGAAAATATAGAAGATTTCTCCATCCTCTACCACAATACGCGGACGGGCAACAGGAATCATCTTAGTGCCTCCTCCCTTCAGTGTAAACGGAGTCTTGCGGTCTGTCACCTGACGATTATGCCATGTCTTCCCGTCATTCCAGACAATGCGATATTGAGGGACTTCACTGTCCGAACTCCTCCAATAAGTGGCAATATAAGGATTGCCACCAGCGTCTGCACTCATACTTGTCTGGTTTATCAATTCCGAGTTTTGTGGAATACGACAAGCATACTCTGCATTCGAAGCTGTAATCGGAAGTTTATATTGTTCACCATCCGACTTATACCAAGTCACTCCGTTATCAAAAGAACGCGCGTAGCAAAGGTCGTGGTTGGTCTCCACCTGCCAGGTTTCACGCCATACCCATGAGAGATGAATCGTACCTTTCTCGTCTACATATAGCTGCCAGTAAGCATTTCGTTTGTCTTCACCATCAATCAGGACATCCTGTACACGGGCCCATTTATGGTCTTTCAATGAATAACGGTTCATCACCAGATTTCCACGTCCGGAAGAACCGGAACGGTAGACAAACAACAAATCCCCGTCTGTCAGAGGGTAAAATTCCGGATAAGTAACATTTCCTTCGTCCACTCCGGTCATCGGCATTTTATCGCCCAGTTCCAAAGAACCGGGGGCGATACTGCGGCAGTAATTCAACTTATGTCCATGGTGGTCAAAAGAAACGTGCAGATACCCTTCTCCGTCCACCATTATACTGATGATATTGTGGGCATCTTTTACATTTCCACGATATTGAGTACGATGCAATGTCCATTGCTTCGAATTTAGTTTCCGTTTGCCCAACACAAGATAGCCGTCGGCATCATAATAGCTGATATATTGCTCATCCCCATGCGTTACCAATGAATTATTGCGGAATATCGTTGTATTGACAGATGTACAACTATATCCTTTGGCAACTTCCACCAGTTTTTGCGAAAAGCACAAGGCAGAAACAGATAGTAGTAAAAAAATAAGCAGCAGTATCCGTTTCATGATCTATTTCTTCTGTTTATCAGATTTCTTCTGTTTGTCAAAGACAGTCAAATCCCACTTTTCATGCCATGGGATGGTAATAGCTCCGTCTTTTATCAATACAGGAAGCCATACATAGCGTGAATCTTCGAGGTCTTTCTTTTTCCAGCGGTCAAACATGGCAATATATGCATTCTTCTTTCCGATAACCGGTTGTACGTATGTACTCTGCGCATAGAAAGTCTTGTCTGCATCCGGACCCGTACAAGGATTACCTATCGTTTTCCATGTACCCATGATGGAATCCGCCACTGCGATTTCCGCCACATTCGGGTCCCAGCCGGTGCAGCCGGAACTTAGCATATAATATTTGCCTTTATGCTTAAACACCGCCGGAGCTTCACGGGATTCTTTGATGAAATTGCGTGTAAAGCGTCCGCTTGGTTTCAGGTAATCGTCTGTCAGGAGACTGATATACATGGTTTCGTTATTTTCTGAAGAATAGAATTGGTAGGCACGTCCGTCATCATCGACAAAAACTGTCTGGTCACGGCTCATCGCATTATTCGGCCGGAAACTTCCCAAGTAAGTGAATAGTCCGTTTGGAAAATCAGAGACAGCTACACCCGCACACGCTTTGCTGTAATCGGCACTCTCTACATGTGCCCACATCACGAACTTACCTGTCTTTTTATTATAAATCACTTTCGGACGTTCCAAAACCTTCGACGGATGCAGGTCATGGTTCGGGTCCTCTTTGACTGCCGGAAGCACAATGCCCTCAAACTTCCAGTTCAGTAAATCTTTGGAAGAATAGCAGCCTACTCCCGTCACATCTGTACGATAACACTCCCATGTAGCCCAATCAGGCAAAATCGTTTTGCCCTTTTTATATTCTCCATACCAGTAGTAAGTACCGTCGTGGTAAAGAAGTCCCCCGCCATGCGCATTGATAGGGTTACCGTCCGTATCCTTCCACACTTCCCCGGGAATAATATAACTATTCTTCTGAGCTCGCATTTGTATTGGCAGTAACCCTATACAAACCACTACCAGTAATAACATTCTTACCATATATATTTCATTATTTTTGATGTTTCTCATTATTCTCTGCCGACATATCACCTCGCAGTGAAATCATTCGCTCACAAAGATAACCTATACCATAAAGAAAAGAGTTCAAATATCCGTCAAAAAAGGGATATAAAAAGACCATTCTTCGCAAAATGTATAATCTTCCGGAATTTTCCCCTTTCTCATAGAGAATATTTATTGCTGAAAGCAATAAATATGAAAAGTATATCCGCCGGCTTCTATATATACGATATTAATCAAAATTCCACCTATCCATCCATTTTATAAAGGGGACTCCTTTATCATCAAACTGAACAGGCAGCCAGATGTAGCGTGAATCCGCCAGGCTCTTCGGACGCCACATATCCGCCATAAAGAAAAATTGCCCTTTCTCCGGCAAAGGCAATATATAAGTACTTTGTCCTCCAAATGTCTTATCCGCATCTTCACCAACACAAGGGTTCGGCAGTTGCTTCCATTCGCCCAACATAGAATCAGCGGTTAGCAAACGGGCTTTATTAGGATCCCATCCCGTGCAGCCGGAAGTTATCATCCAATAAGTTCCCTCTTTCTTGAATATAGCAGGAGCCTCATTGTGTCCACCAGGGAAAATACGGATATATTTTCCTGTATGACTGAGATAATCATCGGCCAGTTCTGCAATCTGCAATGTCAGGTTATCTTCTGAGGAATAGATATGATAAGCCTTTCCGTCATCGTCCACAAATAAAGTCATATCACGGGACATTTGTCCGTCTTTCAGATCACGCTTTACGAACATACCTTTTGCAATAGCTTCATACCACTTCGGTGTCCACCATTCCTTATACTCTTCCGGATTCCACTTCATTTTCCGTTCTTTTCGGGTCATGTTCAAGGGGTAAGCTCCCGGATTGACCCTGCCGGAGCGAATGAAACGATAGGGACCGGCAGGAGAATCACTCACTGCAACGGCTGCACGCGCAGGTCCATAACCTTGTCCTTTCAGTTCTAAATGAAGCCACATGACAAATTTCCCGGTTTTCGCATTATAGATCACCTTGGGGCGTTCCATGATGCATCCTTTCTCAATGTCATGCCCTTCTTCCTCAGAGACAGCTAAGGCAATACCTTCAGATTTCCAGTTATACAGGTCTGTTGATGAATAGCAGTTGATTCCCTTCTCTGTGACAAAACCGGATGCAGGACGGTGTTCTCCAAACCAATAATATTTTCCTTCATGGAAAAGTATTCCGCCACCGTGCGCATTGATTACATTGCCATCCGTATCTCTCCAGACCTTTCCGGAAGCGATTCCCTTTTCTTTCTGATAGACTCTTACATAATCTATTTCATACTTCATCGGCAGGGCGGCCTCATCAATCGGGCCACCGTTAATTCCGCCAATGGCGAGATTTAGTAACAGGTATTGTGGTTTTGTAAAAGGATTGGTACCTTTACCGATACTTCCATTCCTTGTGCTGCTCAGAGGAATTTCATTCAGCAGTTCATCGTCCAAATATAGTTTGATAGCCTCTTCATCCCAGTCCATGCGCCAGATATGGAACTTAGATGCCCAATCGGGATCTTTGTCAGTGAAATGCGAATAAGGAGTAGCCTGACTGTCCCATTTTGCATGCCATTGACGGTCTGTTCCCCAAGCAGCATTGGCTAAGATATGTGGTGTTCCTTTAATCTGATAATATTCCATGATATCTATCTCACCACATGAAGGCCATTCCATATTACTTCCCAATGTCCAGATAGCAGGCCATGCTCCTTTTGCCACAGGAATACGAGCCTTTATCTCAAAACGCCCATACAGAAACTCTTTCTTTCCGGCAGTAGTTACTGAAGAAGAGGTATAGTCAATAAATTCTCTCTTCTTCCGCCAATCATTACTTCCGGATACATAAAGAGGATTTTTACGGTTCTGCTCTTTCCGGGCTTCTATTATCAACAGCCCATTCTTGCAAACTGCATTGTCGGATTGGTACCATTGAGCTTCTTCATTACGCGCATATCCTTGCTCAAAGTTCCATACAGAAGAGTTCAAAGGACCATCTGCATTAAATTCATCACTCCAAACAAGTTGCCAGTCGTCCTGGGCAAATATGCATAGTGAAAATGACAAGCCCATCATTAAATTTACAATCTTCTTTATCTTCATACTAATTTGTTTTTCTTTGGTATATCCAAACCTATTGAACTATTTATCCCTAATAAATAAAATGATTCATATTTACATCAGCAAAAATAAGACTTCAATAAAAAATAAAGGACTAGAAATCGTGCAATTAGGTCGAACTTTAGATCATATTCATTGAAATGACTCAATAATGAGCATCTTTGCACGATTTTATACCGAATAGAACACATCTGAAGTCATATAATCAAACGCAGGAGACAAGTTCAATCATCTCATCCCCTGCATTTACTACCTATATAAAAAATACCTATCGATTACTTCGTCATTGTACCCCTCAAGCGATACCTCTTTCCACCGGACTCGTAATCGTAACAAAATGTAAATGTGCCATCCTCAAAACTAACGGTTCCGTTAGAAACCGGAAGATTCTTCCAGCCAGCCACTGTAAAAGTACCGTCCGGTTGGCGTGTAAACGTCACACCGTTGTTATCAATTGAGTTGAAATAGTCTTCAGTTGTTATGTTTCCCGTTGGTGAAAGATCTGAATTCTGCGTAACATTAAAGAAACGAGCCTGATCTTTATTCACTGCCTTCAACGTACGCTGCATATTAACGGAAGAAGGAGTCAGTTCTTCATCATTGTCAGTCAACGTATATCTGATGGCTACCATCTGATAAGTCCCTGAAAAGTCATTCGTTAAATTGAGATTCATTATGAGAACTGTATCCTTAGGCTGTTTCACGTAATCGGATACTGACTCAATTTTGAAAGTCAACGCATAAAGTTTATCACAATCCAATCCGGAAGTTTCGACAGTAAATGGCAACCGACTATATACATCGCCCGCTTTAATGGTCGTGCTCATTGACGGAAAACTGCAAAATTGATCACCCAACTTCTGATATTTTAATGGGGCATCCAACATATACTTATTATTGTACCATTCGATGGTAGCGTCATTGTGAGTCAAGACGACTTCCACATTCCGGTCGATATTCTGGCTACCTCCCGTAGCAATGGCAACATACGCATTTTGCGGACCATCGCCATACGCCACATCAAATTGCTGTACCACTTCATAGGCACCTACAATATAAACTTGTTTGTAGTATTGTTCACCATCCAAAGGGCTCTCTTTACTACAGGATGCAAATAATCCTGCAAGTAGCCCCAACGTATAAATAGTTCTAATTAGTTTCATATTTCTTTTGATTATATAGGTTTATCTCCATTCCGGATTTTGCACGAGGTTCTTGTTTTTATCCAACACACTCTTAGGTATAGGATAGAAATAGTGTTTGTACGAGAATGAACGCCGTGTCAATTTATCGTTCAAAATAGTTGTTGTGTAGAATTTCTGACGTTCATTGCTTCTTGCTTTGACGTTGCAACCGGAGATAGGACGATTGTATGCCTCCATAGCATCTCCCCAACGGCGCAAGTCGTGATAACGACGTCCTTCGCAAGCAAACTCTATTCTGCGTTCATGCTTAATCAGTTCACGGACCTTATTCCTGTCGGCAGCAACAGCCTCAGTAATTCCGGGCAGACCGGCACGATGACGAATCAGATTGAAATACTTCACAATATCAGCTGTATTATGTTCCACCGTCACTTGACTGCCGTTAGGCATCTCCATCGTATAAGGTTCTTTCAACTCATTAATAGCCTCCACATAATTCAGCAATGTTTCCGCATACCGGAAAACCGGGAAATATTTAGCTTTGACCGTACCCTTTTTCATCTCATCTTCCAAATGTCTATATTTGACACAAGTATAGCCTGTACGATTATAATCTTCAGGATGATCCGGATTAGCGGAAGCATATCCGTCGGAATAATAAGTAACCTCAATATTCTTGTACTGATTCTCCGAAGAAGAAGTGCCTGGCCAGAATGAATGGCAAAAGCCTATCGTTGCATAAAAACGAGGTTCGCGATTGTTATACATTCTAGCAGTGCTCGCTAGAAGTGTAAAGCCAGAGAAAGTTTGGTTGGCGCCGCCAATTCTTTCAAAATTAACGCTGGCATCCGGATAAGGATAGTCCTGACTGGATTCATTGATATCTTGTCCGTCCACCATTTGGTAAGCATCAATCAAGTCTTGTACGAGATTCAAGCCACCCCATCCACCTAATTTGAAAGGTGCAGCAGCCACCAATGGGGCATCACCTGTCGGCATTTGACAGGAATAGATAAATTCAGGATTAATCATCACAGGAATTTCACCACTGAATGTATAAGTCAACGAACGGTAATGGTCGATACCGGCTGCTCCCTTTGGATAAGGCTCATAATAATCCGGATCTATCTCTTTGATAAATTCTTCATTAGTGGGCAGATCCTTGCTATCTATTTCTTTGGGAGTCCAATACAACTCAAATTTATTTGAATCAATAATGTATTTTGAATAAGCGGCAGACACTCCCCATTTCGAATTATCATTTTCCTGCGAAATAAAGTTTGCGCCGTCACTTGTCCGCTGCCAGTCAGCATAAAACTTATTGCCGTTATACCACGGACTGGCTGCATACAATGTAATTCTCGACAAAGTAGCGTAAGCGGCCCATTGAGTAGGAAGCGTCACAACCGTTGAACTTTCTACTTCCAGTGGCAAGAACTGAATGGCCAGAGACATCCATTTACGGATTTCCAATACGCATTCATCGTATGTTCCTCGTTCCAGTGACATTTCGGCTACCGGCACATCCACATTAAAGGGCGTTTCCGGAACAATGGGCACAGGTCCGTACTGCAACATCAGCAGATAATAATAATATCCTACCAAAAAGTAGCATCGTCCCATCAACTCACGACGTTCAACGTCTGTCACATCGGGTACTTCATTGATTCTCGACAAGGCAGTGAGTGCCATACGAATACCCTGGTAATATTTGGGATAGTTATTGTAATATCCGTCATAAGGAGTAATCTCGTCCAGCAAAAACTTCATGCCGTAGTGCTGGCTATCATTCCAGGACATGAAATTCTCATCAGAAGCAATTTGGAACGGTGTAGAAGAATTTGACCAAAGTTTGCCTTCATTGGGTATATATTGCGCTGCACCGTTAATATACTGATCCAGGAGTTCTTTGCGAGAGAATACAGAGTCAAGAAAAGTCATCTGGTCAATATATTCTTCGACATCCAGATAATCACCGCAAGATTGCAGCCCGATGGTTATACTACAAACCATCGACAGAAATAAAGTCTTTATAATATTTGTTTTCTTTTTCATAATAATCGTCCTTTAGAAAGTTAAGTTCAACTGTAAGGTGTACATCCTTTGCAAAGGATATTCCGCTCCATTACCAGAGGCTTGCGATGGATCAAAAAGCTTCACTTTATCCCACACATGTAGATTCTCGCCTATCAGACTGAGAGTAGCAGATTCCACACCGACACGACTCTTCAACCAATTATTCGTAAAGCGGTAAGAGATATCTACATTTTTGAGACGTAGATATTTACCGTCAGCTAACCAGAAGGTAGACTCCTGATTATTATTTTTATTTTCTCCATACGTTAGTCGCGGAAACTTAGCATTCGGATTCTCTGCCAATGCAGGATCAATGCCATTAGCCTCAGCATATTCTCTTGGAATCCAACGATTTCTTGGATCAGCAACCATTTCGAGTAAGTTGCCTCTTGATTCATTTAAGAAAGGATAGAATCCCCGACCACCTTGAAAATATTGTACTTTAGAGACTCCTTCAAACAAAATACTAACACGGAATGCCTTGTAGTTCCAATCAAGTGCAAAACCGTATTGTATAAACGGTACAGCAGAGTAGTTGAGAGGTACGACGTCATCTTTATCAATCTTACCGTCACCGTTCACATCCTTATACTTGATATCGCCCGGACGATAATTATCCATAAAGGTCTGTTTGGGACTACTTTTAATGTCATCCTCATCTTTAAATAATCCCAAAGCAATTAATCCGCGCTGTACTTTGTAAGGGACTCCGGAATTAGACTGATATGGATAATTCACCCCACTCTGTTCCCAGTAGATCACTTCGTTTTCAGCGTGAGTAAAGTTACCACGTACAGTAAGAGCCATATCCTTATTAAATGTATGAGTATAAGCTAGTGTACCATCCATACCCCACGACTTCATGCTTCCGATATTAGCATAAGGAAGTACATTGCTTAAACCACCCTCGTCCGGTATATTGGCACGCCTCTGGAAAATATCGGTTGTCTTCGTATGAAAGAAATCCACTGTCATGTCTACCTTATCATCAAAGAAACGGGCATCGATACCAAAGTTCGTTTTTGTACTGACTTCCCATTTTAAATTCATTGATCCGGTACGATTTTCGGCAAGTCCGGTTCCCCATGTACTGGAAACGTTACCTAAAGTAGTTAAATAAGGGAATCGAATATCATTACCATTCTCATCTTTCAGACGATCATTTCCTACCCGTCCCCAAGAAGCACGGAACTTCAGGAAGTTATTGAATGGGAGCAGGTTTCTATACCAATCATATTGCGTAGGCACCCACCCCCCGGAGATAGAGGGGAACCAACCGTAGCGACGTTCTTTATTGAAATTTTCCGAACCGGTATAGCCAAGATTACCTTCTACGAGATAGGTATCTTTATAAGAATAGGTAGCGCGGAAGGAAAGTGCCTGATAACGTTTGGGAATGCTGACCAGCACACCGTTTCCCCAATCCACATTGGTCAGTTCCTGGCGGTAAAAATGCGCCAACCCCGTCACACGGTGATCTTGATTAAACAAACGTTTATAGTTGGCGGCAGCTTCGAAATATAATTCCCGATTGGATGCTGATGCTTGTATTGCTGTCATATCCTCCTTATTTACAGTACGCACAGTTTTCAAGCTACCATCCAAATAACGTCCATCTTTGGGATCGGCATAATATTGTTCGGGGTTCATGTGTCTGTCGACTATGTGTGCACCATTCATGGAGAATGAGAACAAGCCACGTACTGACAATCCCTCTGTGATTATACCCAAATCCTGCGACAAGCCTACATTTATTTTGGTAGAATACGTCTCATTGGTAGTATATCCCATGTAATTCAGGCGTACATACGGTGATTTATCCTCCAGATTAGTGCCATAAGCAGGCAACTGACCATTAGAGTACCTCACTGGAACCACAGTAGGAGGTAAGTTCGCTTGCGATTCCCACAGGTATTTATTGCTTGAGCCTGTTCCTGGTGCGTTTTGTGTCTTGATTACTGCTTCCAAATTCAAACTCAACAAAGTTGTTTTTGTAAGGTCAGCATCAATATTCGTACGGAAATTATATTTATGATAGTTTACATTAACGTCATGTTTGCTTGCAGACTTATCCTGTTTAAATAGAGCTTCAGAGTTAAGGATACCCAAACTCATATAGTAGCGAGCACTTTGTCCACCACCGGAAATACTTAAATGGTGTTGATTGTTAATTACATGATCTTTCAAAATCACATCACGCCAATTCACATTCGGATATAAATCCGGGTCAAGACCTGTTTTGAATAATTCTAGTTCAGTAGCAGAATATACCGGGTCGTCTCCACGAACAGAGCGCGCTTCATTCGCCAATGTTGCATATTGATAAGCATCGGCATATTCCGGCATACGGGGTGAATAAGAATAAGTAGCATTAGTTTTGAAATTGACATGCAACTTTCCGGCTTTTCCTCGCTTCGTAGTAACTACAACTACACCATTGGCACCGCGAGTTCCATAAACGGCTGTTGCCGATGCATCTTTCAGAATACTAAAACTTTCGATATCAGCAGGATCAAGATCGTTGATATTTCCTTCGATTCCGTCTATCAACACCAATGCACTAGAACTGGCGCCAAACGTACTCATACCACGAATCCAGAACTCCGAGAAGTTGTTACCAGGTTCGCCACTTCGGGTCACGGCAATAATGCCCGGCACGCGTCCACCCAACATGTTACTCACCGATACCGCAGGAGCTTGAATCCCTGCCGGGTCTACATTGGTGATAGCGCCTACTACAGAAACCTTTCTCTGAGTATCACGCCCCACTACCACAACCTCATCAAACTCATTGACCGCCTCCTTCAAAGCAATCTTCTCTTTCAGTTTCGTAGCAGTATATTTAATTTCCCGAGTTTCATAACCTATATAAGAAAATACGAGTGTACTTCCGGCAGGAACACCTGTCATCTTAAACCGTCCGTCAAAATCGGTAACAACTCCTACACCCTGTTTTCCTTTTATCTGAACAGACACTCCGATGAGTTCCTGTCCTTGCTCGTCCAAGACGATACCCGCAACATCTATTCCGCCTTGGGCGAACATAGTTGCTGACATGAATACCCAAAATAGTACTAAAATACTTCGTTTCATATTTATGTTTTTCTTAGTGATTATTCTACTGCATACTTCCTAATAGCTTTTCCCCAGGCTTCAGCTATCCAATAGCCACCTTCACCATCGTAACAAATATCATAAGGATAGTTAAAGGTAGCTTCCAGCGGTGTGCCATCTATCTGACTTGCTACATCTACCTGACCAGCTACAGTAGATACATAGCCATCAAGAATATCCAACTTGCGCAAGCAGTACCCCTTAAATCCATCAACAATATAAAAGTTTCCATCTTCGTCCACTGTCATTCCGTTGGGTTGGGCAAACAAAGCTTCTTCCCGAAGACCATCTTGCACTGTCTTTTGGGTAGCCGACCCACAGAACCATTCACATTCTCCATCAGGAGTAATCTTGTAAACTGAAGACAGATTCTGGTCAGACATGTAGAAATTGCTATCTACAAAATAATAAATAAGATAAGGGCCAGGATTTGTGCCAAGAGATCCTGAGAGTTCCAGTTGCTTTATTAATGTTACCTCTTGTGTCTTCACATTGAAGCGACCGAAATTCTTGTTAGAATCAACAAAATAGAGCCATTCTTCTGTCTCATCCAATGCAACAGCACCAATTTTACCACTAAAAGTAGAACCAAGCTGTCCGATACGTGTAGGTGCCCAACCACTTGCTTTCATATAGACATATACTGTATGAGTCCCTTCCCAACCAATACTATACACTCTTTGTTTGTCTTTGGTAACAGCAGGCTTTCCACCTTTAAAACCCGGATGAACGGTAGTCACCTTGTTATCATCCACCGAAATCAAACGGACACGAGGATCATCTCTTTGATAAGCAAGTACCGTATTATTTCCTACGGCTGCAATTCCCCACATGTACTTGAACTTTGCAGATGCAAGGTCACCATCATCATTCCCATCTTTTGAAGCCGAACCAGAGATGGTAGAAACATTCTGGGCCTGTTCATACTTAAATGTGCCATCTGTAGTCACTTCCTTCCCATCAACAATTACCTTGATACGGTTTCCACCCGGCAATTGTCTGGGTGCAAGACAATAAAGGGTATTGTTATCGATACCTATTACTGTAGATAAGCGTTCTGCTGCCTCGTCCACAAAATAAACTTTCACCTTTGATTTGTCTGTACCAAAGTTAGAACCTTTAACGATAACCTTTTCCCGTAGCTTGCCCTCTACCGGCATAAAGCTCTCCACTGTAACGGGCTGATTCGGATCATAAGTCGCCCCAGTGGTTTTGTTGTCATCGCTATCTTTACAGCTTCCTATCAAAAAGAGAAGTGTTAGCACTAAAGAATAGAAAATGCAATTTTTCATAGCAAAAATATTAATGAATTAATAAATAATGATTAGTCTCAAGATTACGTCCGAACAGTATGACATTTAAGACTCCATACTTTGAGCTAGTTGTTTTCTTTGTTAATGTTTCATTTTTCATCATATTAGTATATATTTAGAATTGTCAATTGTTTCACCGACTTATCAGCCTAGATGTCAACGAATGCAAACATAGACCATTCTAATGTCAACAAAGAGTAATAATCATCTTTATAGGGAGAATTATAGTGATTAACTTATTTTCCTCCTTTATGAATGATAATTCTCCCTATAAAATGCTGTATTTAACTCTTTTCTATGTGGTTATGAATCTGCGACCCAATTATTACAATCATTGCAGTCAAATACAATAATCCCTTTCTCTATAAAAAATAAGACCTGCGAATGCATGAATTAATTCGTCCGCCTATGGGCAACGTTTCGTCCGGCTATAGGCAAACGCAATGTCGTCTATAGGCAAACTTGCGTCCGACTATAGGCAGACGAATTAATTTATGTACTGAAAGGGATTATTTATAGCACAAACCGGAGCTAAATTTAGCATTGAAATTCTTTATCCAATAAACGACTTTTAGATTTATATGATTTGAATTTATATATGAACGGTCTGGCTCATTTTTACACCAAATTGAATTATATCTCATCCTATAATTTTCAATAAATGATCCGTCGCATTAAATAAAGTACTATTTTTGGAAATCATGTCTTTCAACTTTGACAGGTGATATAGAGGCATTTTATAAGCGAATTATTAATCATATATTCAACTTTAAATTAGAAAATTATGGAAAAACAGATTTTGAATTTCGTTTTCATTTCAGTATGCTCATTTCTGTTATTCATTAGTTGCAGTAGTGAAGACAGTATAAATGATTCTCATTACACTCAACAATGTAATGTGACAACTCGATATTCATCTGTCGGATGGGGCATTGCTAGATGTACAATAAAAGGAAGAACAGTTTTTATAGAGTGGAATTTCCCAACTGCATCAGAAAAACCAGTTGGTATGTTGTTCACGTTACGCTCAAACTTCTATGGGTATATAGATTCATTTGAAACTTTCGAAGAAGAAATGGTCGGAACAAGAAGCTTTGAACTCCCTACTTCCTTCACATTCATTCAAGGTGATACACTTTGGCTAGAAATAAAGGATGGGGGAGGATTGCCCGTTACTTTACAATTGACATCTATTGACATAGATGAATATAGCGGTCAAAGTAGTAGCGAACCTAAATGTGATCACAATTTTGATTTTAGAGACACAAGCATCACAGTAGGATTAGATCTAAGTACTGGCAAAATCGAAGGGTCTATTGGTTATACTAAACGATGTAGACTTATAATGGTTTACAGCTATTATGATTTAATGCACAAGAAAACAATCCGTGGATATTGCTGTCAAGATATAGTCAATGGCATCGTGAATACAAATTGGAATGATGGTCCCTATATTCATAGTTATTATTATATGTCCAATGTAGAATGTGAACTTCGAATATATAGTTTATCTTGTGACAAAAGGATTCCTGATTCAGATACAAGCTTTAACAACAGCGGAAACTGTACCAATTATTTAAGAACAACATTCTCTTTTTCTGGAAATACTCCTCTATATTCTCTTTCTGAATATATGGCAATTGTCAAATAACAACAAGCATTAGAGTTTATTGAAAATATTTTTACATTCATGCGTATACATATATAAAAATACACACATATTAACTCTGCTTTATTTTTGAAAGATGGGAAATTCTCTAATTACCATAAATTCTGAAAATATCCCATCTTTCTATCATCATTATTAAGAAGAATCGTTTTAAAGCAAAATTCTTTACTCTTATTTTTTTTCTTCTCGAGTAAACCGTACTATATAGACAGATAATAATCTGTTGACAAGATCAATTCATATCTGATGCGAATAGCTCAGACCCTGTTCGAAAAAGGCACAAAAGCTCTACCTTTCCAAGAAAAGGTGAACACCTTGCATTCAGCCTTTTCAGCTTCGCTCGCAAACGCCTTGCCAGAAGTGGATATCGGCTGAAGGCACTCTTCTGTGCCCCACTACTAAGATGTTCCAGGAGAGGGTAGGTGCTTTCAGCCCTTTCAGCCTGAAAAATAATTCGTTCGAACGCCAGTAGTTTCTCACAAAACAGAGGCTGTATTTTCGTATAACAGAGGCTCTATTCAGTACAAACAGAGGGTCTGTCCGACGCAAACAGACCCTCTGTTTGTTTCTGGACTATTAGTCTGTTTACTAATTTAAATAAGCCGATATTCCACCAACCTTCATCTCGGGGCTGAGTGACATTCACCTCGGTGGCGAATGAAATTCAGCCTCGAGCTTACGGAATTCAGCCCACGTGGTGAGTAACTATAACTTGTAATCCCAAAACTGAAAGGGCTGAAAGCACTTATCCCCTCCCAAAACATCCCAGAGACGGGGTATAAAAAAGCGCCTTCAGCCGATATCCACTTCTGGCAAGGCATTTGCGAGCGAAGCTGAAAAGGCTGAATGCTAGATATAATCCAATAGTAGTACGGAGGAAAGTCAGCACATCATTCATTGGATAGTTGTACATCTTCGACTCAAATGTTGTACAAGAATCAAGCAACTCAAGTACTTACAACCATTAAGTCCTATACTTATTGGGGAGTACTCTTTTAGATGTCTGATTCATTTCTTATACAAGAAGTTCATTCATAACCAAAGCAGAAATGCATTAAATGTATTTTTGTCATTCAGACGACCAATGAGAGAAAGAATCTCATTTTTTGTGTACAGGAAAAAAGATTCTTCGTCGTTATACTCCTCTGAATGACAGAGGCTATGATGGACCAGACTTAATCTACTTCTCTACATCTTGAATAAACCGTTCAATATAATCAGTCGGCAGCATCCCGAACTCTTTCTTAAAACACACACTGAAATACTTCGGATCATTAAAACCTACGATATATGCCAATTCTGAAACACGAATATTATTTCCCTTTTCTTCCATGATCCGGCAGGCAGCTTTCAAACGCACATTGCGAATAAAAGCAGAAGTATTCAAACCTGCCAAAGATTTCAGTTTCTTATATAGAGTCGATTTACTGGTAATCATTTCTTCGGCAAATTGTGTCTGGTCAAATGCAGCATCTGCCAAATGATTATTCACGCATTCAATGGCACGCTTTATAAAGTCTTCATCCAGACTTGTATAATTCAAGTCCTTTACTTCAAACACCAATTGATTCTTGAAGTCGCGTGCCGTGCGTTCCTTATACTTCAGCAGGTTACGGATACGGGCATGCAACACCGTCAAGTTAAAAGGCTTGCTAATAAAAGCCTCCGCACCAGCTTCATACGCTTCTGCACGGTCTTCTTCCTTATTCTTGGCAGTCAATAGAATCACCGGAATATGGATGATTTCCAAATGACCTTTTACGTACTTACAGAATTCGATGCCATTCATTTCGGGCATCATCACATCCGATACAATCAGGTCAATATCCTCATTCTCCAATACCGTAATTCCCTCTTTCCCATTTTCGGCAGTAAAGACATTATAATCACGGTTCAGAAGTTTAGTCATCAATTGCAGCAACTCCTCATTGTCTTCGACCAGTAAGATAGAATTGGCTTTCTCCGCCACTTCTTCTACTTCATTGGCAGCTTCCACTTGCGTGACTTCATAAGTCACCGTCTTCTGTATCGGCAAGATTGCTTCATTATCTATTTGTTCTTCTTCATAATAAGAACGGTCAATAGGAATCCTCACGATGAACTCTGTTCCCTGATCGACTTCACTCTCTACTGAAATGGTTCCTCCGTGCAACTCCACCAAATCTTTTGTCAGGGAAAGTCCGATACCGGTGCCGATAGTATTGAACTTTCGATAATCTCCTTCGTAAAAGCGTTTGAACAGCATTTTCTGTTTCTCTTTTGAAATGCCTTTCCCGTTATCCTTCACTTTCAAGAGCACAAAATCTTTATTTTCATCATAAGACAAAGTTACTTGGATAAATCCGCCTTCCTTATTGTATTTAGCAGCGTTAGACAACAGATTATATAATATCTTATCCAATTTATCTGTATCGAAATAGCCGACAATAGCTTCCGGGTCGCAAAGTACAGAGAAATGTATCTTTCGTTTCTTCACCAGCGGTTGAAAACTTTCAGTCTCTCTTTTCACAAAATCCGCTATATCGCCCGGAGAAACACGCAATTTCAAATTTCCTGTCTCTGCTTTACGGAATTCAAGAATCTGCTGCAACAATCGTATTAATCGCTGTATATTGCTATTCATCACCGTATATAAATCATTATGACTAGGTGCCTGTGTCTTCAACTCATCCACCGTAGCCGAAATAATAGTCAACGGAGTTAACAGCTCATGCGTAATATTAGTAAAGAACTGCAATTTCGCATGATTCAATTCTTCTGCTTTTGCTTTTTCTATTTCACGCAGGCGCAATGCATTCCGAAGCAACATACGGTTCTTTGTTGTACGGTAAATCAAAATTCCTACGACCAACACCCATATTATATATAACAGATATGCCCACCAGGTAGCCCAGAACGGAGGAAGGACTACCACTGTCAATTCACGCACATAGCCACTCCATTCTCCGTTCTCATTGGTTGCTTTCAACTGAAAAGTATATGTCCCGCTCGGCAGATTGTTATAATAAGCAAAGCGGCGGTCTGCATCCGTATACTGCCAATCCCTGTCAAAGTTCTGTAGCCGGTAAGCATATCTGTTTAGTTCGGGATTCTTATAGGTAAGGGCGGCAAATTCAATACTAAAATTATTGTATTTATGAGGAAGTTCAATCTTACTGGTATAGGTAGGCATTACCGGTGAAATCTTTTGTTGCAGTTCGACCGGCAATTTACTGAAAGAATGATTGAATATTTTAATATCTGTTATCAGGAAATTGGTTTCCTGAGAAGGTATTTCCATTTTATCAGGAAAAAAACTGTTGTACCCCTTATGTCCTCCAAAAAACAATTCTCCATTTCGACTACACGATGAATTGACTATAAAGTTATCCTGCAACCCATCGGCAGAAGTATAGATATGGGTTGAGAAATCATTTCCAACAGCAGCTACATAAAGTTTCACTAGTCCGGAAATCGTTCCCAGCCATAAATTACCACTTTTATCTTCTTCTATGCTAACGATAACGTCTCCCGGAATACTATATGCACGCGTTTTTTCCTCAAATTCTCCTTTGTTACGATTATAAAGGTATAATCCTCCTCCCTCAGTCCCTGCCCACAATCGACCAAAACGATCAAGATGTATACACAAGACTGTATTCGTGATTAGTTTACGATTATGAAAACTATAATTCTCATATTTCAATGTGGAAGGTTGACGGACATCCCCCGTTATATGAATCACACCCAAATTAGAAGTTGCCAGCCAGACACTGTTATCCATATCCTTTATGATATCTCTTACATATATCCAGCCTGCCGACAAACTATCATTAAAGTTCATCGTTTCAAAGCGATAGTCTGTACCGTCAGCCAATCTGACCCCTATTCCTCCTCGCGTGCCAACCCAGCAATTCCCTTCATAATCTTCATATAAAGCCGACACACAATCAGAAGTAAGGAAACCGCTATTCTTTGTAGTCAAGTGTTTTACCTTTTCACCTTTCCGATATACGTAGATTCCTCCATTATACATACCAAACCAGATTTCACCACTCTTCTTACGCTGGGTAACTGCGAAAAGGGATGGCAAATCTTTTAACCCCGAAAATTCCGGTATGTGCGAATACATCTTTAGCTTTCCTGTTTCATACTCTCTACAGGCTAGTCCGTAAGTTCCTACTCCAATCCATAGGTTTTGATCTGAATCAGCAAATAAGGTACGAACGGAAGTTACCGGAATATCTTCATCTCCAAAGTTAAGTGTATATAAAGCAAATGTAGATTGACGTGTATCAGCCATCAGAACTCCTCCCCCAATAGCCCCTATCCACATATTCCTCTGAGCATCACGCATAATCGAGTTAACCTCGTCAGAAGGAATACGATAATCTGTTTTTCCCGATTTATAATTAATAAATGCGTCCGGTTCATCAAGTTTTAAGATACTCAACCCACTACGTGTACCAACCCACAGGGTGTGAGTATTGATATCTTCTGCTATATCATATACTATATTATCAGACAAACTGGAATCATCACCGTTCTCATGCAGAAAACGCTGATAAGACACACGTTGCATATCTTTAGGATTCTGCAATTTAAAAAGACCATATCCCCAACTCCCTACCCAAATATCTTTATTACTATCTTCATAAATTACATGAGAAGAATATTGGTCATTGATTTTCGGATATATTTCCACTTTATCTGTGGATGGAGAATAACGAAATAAGCCTTGTGCCCAAGTTCCAATCCAGAGATCGCCATCTGAATCTTCTAATAATGATTTTATGGTAACATACCGCAGTCTACTATCTCCAAAGTCATCTCCACAAACTACAAAAGTATCTTTCTCTGCAACATAACGACATAAACCGTTATCCGTCCCCACCCAAACTGTATTATCACGAGTCACACACAGAGCAGACACTACATTGTTAGAAAGATATGGTGCTTTATACTTTTTTATTTCTCCGGTTCTTTTATCCATCACGTTCAGTCCTTCCGATGTACCAATCCAAAGATTATTATTATTATCATCAACCAAACAAGTGATGCTATTGGTAGTCAATAAATCCGGAGAGTAAAGATTGGATTTATAAAGAGTGGTCTCATAGCCATTATACTGGCAAAGTCCATTACGAGTAGCGAACCAGATAAATCCATCTTTATCTTGATACACTTTTTGTACTTCATTTGTCGGCAAGAAATATGGAGCAGAAAGTTGCTTAAATTTGAGGTTGTAGATGACATCCTCTGTCGCCAATAACAAAGCAGACTTCAAAAGCAAAAACAAAATCAAAAAACTCAGCTTATAATAAAGGATAACGATTCGCGTGTTTTTCATATGATCATATTTTGTTCGTTAAATACAAATATAATACTTCACAACTGTATATACGACCAAAATTATGAATAAAAAATTTAATAAACAACGATTAGACAGTTCTAGCTTTACAGATATACTGATAAGTAGAACTTTTTGAAGGGAAATTCACCATATAGGCATTTAAGACTCATCACTATACATAAAAAAATACAGTGGAAAAACACTTCCACTGTACATTTCTCATATTTTAAAATTACTCAAATAGAATCGTTTTTATCTCTTTCGTATCCAGACGCACTGTCACTTGTTTCTTATCTTCCGAAATTTCTATCGACCGGACCGGATTCAACTCTTTCTTTGTAAAGCCATTCTTAGCTTCATTCTTCTTCCAAAGTTGAAGTGTCATATAAATCTTGCTACCAGCCAATTTATCAGAAGCCATAATCAAAGCACACTCATCACTGACAGGATGTAACCCTTTCGGATACGATGTATATAGTTTATCCCATCCAGCCAATGGTATCATAGCCAGTTCATACTCTCCGTTATCAATAACCGGAATATCCAGCTTGCCGACCCTTCGGGATGTTTCTTTAAATACACCATTCAAACGAGGCAGTGAATAATGTCCCAAACAGATTTCCGTCGGTTCGGAGACCGAAACTTTATCCACTCTCAAGATTCCGTTCGGTAGCGGAATATCGGCCAGTTGATATCTTACTGTACTGTCTGTTTCAAGTACGGCATCACGGCGATAGATACCGTCTTTAAAACTTTGGAACGTATAAAGCCGTAATACTTCCCACTCGCCTTTCTGATTCTTTGTTCCGTAATTCATGGATATTTCTCCGTTCTTACCATCCGCCATCCACGGGAATTCCGTATTGTAAGCCAATTTGTTATAATTCTCCGTACTACGAAACTTCTGCCAGTCCTTTGCAACAGTTTCATGGCACCATGAGCGCATCTCAGCGCCTCCGCTATTCGGATAATTCGTAATCAACAAATTGGTTCCCGGCTGAAACTTATTATAGACATTCCCTTTTTTCAGTTCTTTATCCCAAGGACCGTTATTTTCGGTAGCAGACCAGAAGTCTGAGTTTTCCGGTAACAGCAAACTCAAAAAAGCTTTTCCGCACCAGTATACACTACCCCGACAACTATAAATCTGCACAGCAGGAGCAAACGGACCATAAAATCCCATCGTTGGAACCCCTTCTTCCAGAAATTTCGGATTTTCCAGAAATTGCAGCAAAGTAGAAGAAGCAATCCTCCTTATCCAGCCATAATTTACATCGCCACTTTTATCATATTCCCATAGAGACAACGGGGCAGTCGCTGCAAAACGATAGCAGATGCTTCGTCCCCACATATTCATCTTACCATCCCGGCTAAACATATATGGATAGTTAGCTACCATATCATGCTGGTTTGCCATGAACTGCTGTGCCAACTGGGGAAATTGCTTCTTGCCAAACATTTCTGCCCAAATGGGACCGTATGTCTGATAAGCCCACGCACTGTAATAATCATAAGCCGGAGCATCATTGTACCAGCCTTCACCCCGATAACGTGCCAGCAGTTTCTTCAAATTCGACTCCAGATAGCTCTCATCCACTGCATAGCCCTGATCTTTCAGAAAACTTAAAATAAAGACATTAAAGAACATCCAGTTAGAGCCGATGGTCGGTCCTTCTCCGTAGCTCAGCATGGTTACAGCAAGCGAATCCTTTTGCGCTTTTGTCAGCGGGTCCCACAAAACAGCCTGAGCCGCTTTCATTGAAATAGCCAAAGACCCTAACTCCAGTAACGTCTGACTAGGTCCTCCTTTACGATGAGGAATAAAACTCGGACTTTTCGGATTAGAGATACCGACTAATTGGTGCCGATAGTAATCTGCTACTCTTATTCCATTCATTACCAGTTCCGGATTATCTTTCAACAGGGGTGCTGCAATAAATAAGGTTCGTGCCAGCCCCTCCAGCTTAGCAACCGGAACTTGGCCGTCATTATTGGGATATGTTTTGTCCAGTTGCTTCGGAAAGTACATCTGGTCATCCAACGTATGGATATAACCGAATGCTCCTTTCAGCAGATACTCACCCGCCTGTATCCAGTGTTGACGTGTCATTCCCGTATAAGGACTCTTTTGAAAGTCAGGCTGCTGTACAGTAAACACACTCTCCTGAGCAATGGCGACTGACAGTTCTGCCAACGGGAGAACAAATAATAAAAGAACTCCTATCACAAAATCTCTTAAAACTTTCCTTCTCATTGTATTTCTATTTTTTGATCCAGCAATCCGTTAATATACACACATAATACTCCCTTCTTATACTCCAGCTCTAACTTGAAACTCCCGTACTTTTGTGGAGTGTACCACTCACCGCCTGTATTGCGCGAAGTTGTTTTCCAGCAATCAGATGTTCCAAGTATATTTGTGCTAGGATATACCTTTCCGTTATATCTAACTTCCGGTTTCATGGTTTGTCCGTTCAGATAATATTGAAGATCGCCCAATTGTAAAAGGCACCCTTGATAATTGTCCGCATCCAGAGTGACCGTTTGTTCCAATACAAAAGCCACCTTCGGGTTGAACTTAAAATCCTTCTCCGCTACAACATTTTTCTTTTTCTTCGCACCCGGGAAACCTTTAAAATCACAGGCAATCCCTGTGCAATAACCTTCCGGATACCGTGAACTGACAATCCAATCGTAATAATTGCCATACATCCATGTGAGCCGCAAAGGCGTATTTTTTGAATCAGGTATTATATAAGGACGGACATTATTCTGCTGCGAGTCTTGCGTAACCGCTTCTGTAGAGACCACCTCCCCGGCCTCGTTCAAGATAAATTTCATGATCTCGTAAACCTTCCCTTGCTTTCCTTCCACAGGCAACGAGCAATAAACATGATTCGTATTCGACGGATCTATAGTCATACCGGCACTGTAACATTTCTCCAAGTTTGGTGTCTGGTGAAAATGACCACCGGCGTTGCCAAGGAATGTCTTCTTCCATTCGTGTCCGTTCCACTTCGCATAATAGTAATCATGGGAATTCTTATCACTGCTGATTCGTACCATTGCAATGACCGGATTATCATTCTCATCCAAAGCAACCTGCCATACCCAATCACGTGCGGATGGATTATCTACCAGAGTAGATGGATACTGACGCACATAGTCACCCGTCTTATTCACTTTAAAAGTACCGTCAGCAATAGTCGAAAGAGTATTCCCCTTAACATCCTTCAACTGCAAAGAATGAACATCTATATAATTAAAGTACAAAAAATTAGGATTCTCATTATCCGGATGACCGGTCGTATAAGCAAAATAAATTTTATCTTTCCCATTCGACATATACTTGGCATAAGGACGGGCCCCGGTAGACTGTACTATCTGATACGGTCCCCATTCCACCGCCACCTGATCATTCTGATCGGGCAACGACAGCTTGGCGATAGTAGGGTGCCAGCCAATCCCCCGCCAACATAGATAGATATGTTCCGGATCATCCGATAAAATAAACGGGGACGGATAGGTGGTATTGTCCTTTGTTTTAATCACCTTTTCCTCTCCCAATGTCGTAATATCTCCGGGAATGCGGGAAATACGATAGTAGAAACAAGGCTCATCCGTGTGACGGGAATAAAAGATCATAATCCGTTCATCCGGCAATACCAAAAACGTCGGATTATTGTGATCATCCGGCTGAAAATAAGAACGGATCAGTACCTCGTCCTGTCTTTTATTTTTAAAGTCATACTGCATCGCTTTAATATTGCCGTGTATATCAATATAGCCGATATATGTCTTGTTTATTGTACCTTTTTCATTCTCATAATGCAATGCGCGCGGATCAGCAAACCAACACCAAGCTCCTTCGGAAGTTACTTCATACACTTGAGAAGATGCTACATTTTTATCACTGCCGGGATTTACAGTGTCAACTTCGTGTCCCTGCACCGACAGCAAATGACAGAACAAATATAAAATCAGAAAAGGTAAAATCAGCTTTGCTCTCATGGTAACCAACTATTTTTTAGATTCAGCGCAAAAATAATGCTTTAGATACAAAAGGACATCCGAATACCGTTCATTAAAGTCCAAATTTAGATCATCTTCTCTATTATGAATGATAATTACCCTCCTTTGACAGATATGTAACCTTTTTATTTAGGTGGATCCCCTATCTTTGTCGTACTTATAATATAACAAAAATCTAACTGTAAATATCATGAAGCATTTATTTACCAAAATCTTTCTATTCCACTTATTACTCATCGGAGCAGTACAAGTAACGGCACAGAATAAGAAATCCGGTAACCCTATTCTGCCGGGGTTCCATGCCGACCCCGAAGTTCTGTATTCTCATCAGACAAAACGCTATTATATTTACCCCACCAGTGACGGATTTCCAGGATGGGGCGGAAGTTATTTTAAGGTCTTTTCATCGAAGAATTTAAAGACATGGAAAGAAGAGACTGTGATTCTGGAGATGGGCAAAAATGTGTCTTGGGCAAACGGAAACGCATGGGCTCCCTGCATCGAAGAAAAGAAGATAGACGGGAAGTATAAATACTTCTTTTATTATAGTGCCAACCCGACGACCAACAAAAGCAAGCAGATAGGAGTTGCCGTAGCCGACTCCCCCACCGGACCTTTCACAGATCTGGGCAAACCTATCATCACCTCTTCTCCCACAGGACGGGGACAGCAGATTGATGTGGATGTATTCACCGACCCCGTATCCGGCAAAAGCTACCTCTATTGGGGTAACGGTTACATGGCAGGAGCCGAGCTCAACGACGACATGCTGTCCGTCAAAGAAGAGACAACGGTAGTATTAACTCCCAAAGGAGGGACTTTGCAGACTTACGCATACCGTGAAGCTCCTTACGTTATTTATAGAAAAGGAGTTTACTACTTCTTCTGGTCTGTAGACGACACCGGTTCCCCCAACTACCACGTTGTTTATGGTACCGCCCAGTCACCACTCGGTCCGATCGAAGTAGCCAAAGCCCCGATAGTACTCATTCAAAATCCAAAAGAAGAAATCTACGGACCTGCCCACAACTCTATCCTGCAAGTACCGGGAAAAGACAAATGGTATATCGTATACCACCGTATCAACAAGAACCATCTGAATGACGGACCGGGCTGGCACCGCGAAGTATGTATTGACCGGATGGAATTCAATCCGGACGGAACAATCAAACAGGTAATCCCGACACCATAACACCACAACAGAGATTCATACTAAAATAATACCAAGATGAAAAACGTTCTGACTGCGACATTCCTGACCTGCATCTGCATAACAGGCAGCGCGCAAATAAATCATGGATATCCTATAGACCCTGTCCCCTTTACTTCCGTTAAAGTGACGGACAACTTTTGGGGACAGCGCCTTCAAGCAAGCCGTGAAGTAACCATCCCTCTGGCATTCAGCAAATGTGAAGAGACGGGACGTTACGAAAACTTTGTAAAGGCAGCACATCCCAGCGATACCTACAAAGTAGAGGGCTTCTCTTTCGACGATACCGATGTATACAAAACAATAGAAGGAGCCAGTTACTCTCTGCAAACCTATCCGGACAAGAAACTGCAAAAGTACATTGACAGCGTACTCGTCATTGTTGCCGGAGCACAGGAACCGGACGGTTACCTTTATACAGCCCGCACCATGAACCCGAAGCACCCGCACAACTGGGCAGGAAAAGAGCGTTGGGTAGCGGTAGAGAACCTGAGTCATGAGTTCTACAATCTGGGGCACATGATAGAAGGAGCTGTAGCACATTATCAAGCTACCGGAAAACGAAACTTCCTCGATATCGCCATTAAATATGCCGACTGTGTCTGCCGTGAAATCGGCAACGGCCCTCAACAGAAGAAATACGTACCGGGGCATCAGATAGCCGAAATGGCTTTAGTCAAACTATACATGGTGACGGGAGACAAAAAGTATCTTGATCAGGCAAAGTTCTTCCTAGATACCCGTGGATATACCAGCCGGAAAGACGCCTATAGTCAGGCACACAAACCTGTGGTAGAACAGGATGAAGCCGTAGGACATGCCGTACGTGCCGTATATATGTATTCCGGCATGGCAGATGTGGCAGCCATCACCGGAGACAGCAGCTACATCAAAGCGATAGACAAGATTTGGGACAACATCGTTTCTAAAAAGATTTATATAACCGGAGGCATCGGTGCACACCATGCAGGCGAAGCATTCGGCAACAACTACGAGCTGCCTAACCTGTCCGCTTATTGTGAAACCTGCGCCGCTATCGGCAATGTATACATGAACTACCGTCTTTTCCTGCTGCACGGAGACGCCAAATATTTCGATGTCCTGGAACGCACACTATACAACGGTCTGATATCGGGTGTATCACTGGACGGAGGTTCTTTCTTCTACCCCAACCCGCTGTCTTCTAACGGAAAATACAGCCGCAAACCTTGGTTCGGCTGCGCCTGCTGCCCTTCAAACGTCAGCCGTTTCATTCCGTCATTACCGGGATATGTGTATGCCGTGAAGAACGATCAGGTATACGTGAACCTTTATCTTTCCAACAAAGCCGAGCTAAAGGTAGACAAGAAAAAGATTCTGCTGGAACAAGAAACCGGCTATCCCTGGAATGGCGACATCCGCCTGAAAATAACGCAGGGCAATCAGGACTTCACCATGAAACTCCGTATCCCCGGCTGGGTACGCGGCAATGTACTTCCCGGTGATCTGTATTCTTACGCCGACAATCAGAAACCTGCCTACCAAGTATCCGTAAACGGACAGACAGTAGAAAGCGATGTCAATGATGGCTATCTCAGCATTGCCCGCAAATGGAAAAAGGGAGATGTGGTAGAGGTACATTTCGACATGATCCCCCGAATAGTAAAGGCAAATCCAAAAGTAGAAGCCGATCACGGACGTGTTGCCGTTGAACGCGGCCCCATCGTTTATTGCGCAGAATGGCCGGACAACAGATTCAACGTCCACAGCATACTTCTCAACCAGCATCCGCAATTCAAGGTAACAGACAAACCGGAGTTACTTTACGGCATCCGTCAGATAACGACCGATGCGCAGGCATTAAGTTATGACAAAGCTGGAAAACTGGTAACTAAAGACGTAGAACTCACACTGATACCCTATTATGCCTGGGCACATCGGGGCGAGGGTGACATGGAAGTATGGCTGCCTATCGATGTAAGCGCCACATCAGCACAGCCACAGGAAGCGGGAAAATGGGAAGATAACGGATTCTTTAAGAATTAATAATAAGCTGAGTCGAAGATAAGAAAGTACAGAGAACTTTTTAGGCACGGATTTCACAGATGAACACGGCTTTTATTCATTAAGACCGTGTAATCCGTGAAATCCGTGCCTAAAATATCAATCAGCCATTATCTTCACATCCGGCGAAGGGGCCCGGAACCAATATTCCGTCACTTTTCTTCCCTGTCCCGGAACCGTAAAAGACAACTTAATCAGATTATCATGCAATCGTTCCACACTGATTTCATTCTTTACTCCTTGTATAAAAACCGGATCAACCGATTTTTCCACCATCTCCACGTAAGTGCCATCCGATGGCAAACTGTACTCTCCCTGACAATAGATGATGGCATTTGACCTGCCGTTCATACCGGCTGTCATTATATTCATGAATGTCTGATCAGGCGATATGATCTTTATAACAGGCAATAACAGAATTTTATATCCATGTTCGCCCGGTTGCACAACACAACTCTGCCATACTCCTTGCAAAGACCTGTTTTCTACTTCCTGCCCGATAGGTACTACAAGTTCGGGGAAAGTAGGTCTCTGTGCCTCCGGTCTGGACAGATTAAACATTATCGGAGCTGTAAAACGTACTTTCACTGCCTCGCCTCTATCCATTCCCGGTTTCCATTTCGGCATTAATTTCACTACGCGCAAGGCTTCTTCGTCCAGCAAGGGATCGATTCCTCTTACAACTTTAGCCTGATCCAATGTTCCGTCTTCCATTATGACAAACTGTACGATCACACGACCGGAAACGCCTTTCTTCTGTGCTTCTACAGGATACTTAATATTTGTAGTCAAAAACTTCATCATCGCCTGCATCCCACCCGGAAACTCCGGCATTTGATCGGGCATCAGATAAACTCCATCACTATCTACCTTCTCTACAGGCTTTTGTTGGGCAAGCGAAGGCAGGCATACCAACAATGCGATAAACAAACCGAATAATTTTGTGTTCATGGCTATCATATTTTAAGGTTAAACAATACCGCAATATAGTGTATTTTTATTAAAACACAGCAATATTCGTCTGTTTCTTTTCGCATAATGAAAAAATATCTATAGTCGCCAATCACTATTTACTTATGATAGATTCGGCTCTTAAAGTTTCACGCACAACCTTCCAGCCTTCACCATTATCAAAACGATAATATAAGTAAAATTGCTTTTCTTCTGGATTATAATAGTTCCGATATCCATATGAGCCATCATTGGGATCAGAACTTGGAGATAACATTTCAACTTTTAATCCATTCTCAGAATCGAAAGCAGATATCAGCACTTGGTTATCGGCATCTACAGTGATTACCATCGAATTTTTGTTGATTGTTTCTTTGGTATCATTCGCATCGTAAATTTGTCCGGCAATGTAAGTGCGTATCTTATTATATGCCAATGGCATGATAATTTTAGAGTCGAACGGCATTACGACATCATCCATAAAGCCGGAAGAGGCATAGTAAGTGGGTGTCTTTTGGGATGCATACTGATTCTTTTTATAAATTCGGAATAATACATTCCTTTTTTCTTCATTGATTTCGTAAGGTGTTGCCTCTTTAATGCGGAACGAAAGAAAGTAAGCAGAGTCAACGGATAGTTTTTCAATGATCGATGTCTTTATTTTCACTTGTAATTTTCCCACTTCATAGCTGGGGTTCACTCCTGCTTTTATTTCAACGATAGAAGATAAAAGTGAATAATCCCCGTCCTTCAGCTCACGGGCATATTTATCTGTTTCATCCATGTAGGTATTATAGTTATATTCCGTCAACAGCTCCGGATCTTTTTCTATGTTCAGATGCACATCCTGATCTATAGGATTAGTGCCGCTTACTGCGAAAGGCTGCACGCCTATGATATCTTCTTCATTATTCAGTTCAAATTCAGCGTGAAATATTTGCTCATTGTCGCTGATTGCATAGATCATTTTCTTGTAGCGTTCATCCTTGAAGAACTCGTCGCCATTGGAGCATGCCACCAAGCTTCCCCCACATAAGATTGTCAAAAAAGCTATATAAATATATTTTGTTTTCATGGTTATTTATGTTTTAATACGAAGTAAATTATTAATTCTCCCAGCCCGGGTTTTGGTCGAGATTTTCTACACGACGTACTTCAGCTTTGGGCAAGGGTAATAGGATCAGTCTCTTATCTATCACGCGATTTCGGTTGTTAACCTGATTCACAGGAATCGGATTCTGATAATAAGTATATTTATCTCCTCCCAAACGCATTCCATAAACACCAGCTTTTTCAGTCTCTTCATATATGCCCCACCGACGTACATCAAAGTATCTGCGGTTTTCGCAAGCGAATTCGATCATATATTCTCTCTTGATGATGTTGTCCAAAGTTGTTTCATCTGATGCGGCTTCTGTGTCAGATAATCCAGGCAGACCGACGCGATTTCGTATCGGGTTGAAGTATTTTTGTATTTCAGTTGGAATACGTTCGACTGTATAGCTTTGCGGAGCATTATTTCCACCATTGATTGCGGGTAATTCGACGGTATAGCTTTTACTCAGGTGATTTATTGCTTCTACATATCCTAATAAAATTTCCGCATATCGGATGATAGGAAAATATTTGGTAGTTCGCATACTTCCGGTTCCTATCCATGCGTCGTCCGCATGGATCCATTTAGTCAGCACATATCCTGTTGCCGGATAATCCAGAGGATTGGTTATGGCGGAATTTTTCCCGGAAAACAGATCGCGTCCTGAAGTTACCATTTGATGATACCACGCCCTATAAGGGCCATATTGTTCTTGGGTATTGGAACGTGCTGCCCAGTAACGTCCGGAGTAACCTATTGTAGCATAAAAACGATTCTCTCGGTTTAGATACATACCGTATACTCCCATCGGAATAGTGTAGCCGGAGAACTCCTCTGCACTGGTGGAAAAGTAATCATCGGTCACTGTACCGTTTGCTACATGATATGGATATTCTTTACTTGCATCATTTTTATCTCGTCCATCCACCATATAATAAGCGTCTACCAGTTTTTGAGTAACGCAGAGGTTGTTCCATCCCCCCATTGCTTTTTCCGTCGGGAAACTGCATTGTGTCATGTTTGCCATAGCATCCGACTGTCTACCCCAGATAAATTCTGGATTTTTACTGCCTATCGTTTCTCCGGTGAACATTTCTGAATAGGAACGATAATAGTCGATATTCTGAAAATTGGGGTCAGTGATTGTCACGGAAGCCGGCAATGCTCGGGGAGGCATGCTTGGATCGATGGGAGAAGTATGCAATTTGTATTTGTTCATCTCAATGACACGTTTACATGCTGCAGCTGCTACTGCCCAGCGTGTTTCATCGTAGTTCAGATTCACATAGTTGGCTCCGTCCACTGTCCGCTTCCAGTTGCCGAAAGCTGTGCGTGCGGCCTGTCCGCCATTATATAACGGACTTGCTTGTTGCAACCGCAGACGAGCTATCAACGCAAAAGCAGCACCACGTGAAGGACGTCCAAAAAAAGTCGGATTTAAGTCTATAGGCATATATTTGGCAGCAAGTTCCAGTTCATTACAACAGTAATCCACACATTCGTCATAAGTCGAACGGGAATAATTGTAAGTTTCAGGTAATTCATTATTGGGTAAGATATCGTCACCGAGTATAATGCACGGACCATAAGACTGGATCAGATTGTAATAAGCATAACCACGCATCATGTGGGTGTAGCCAGTGATTTCCTCATCTTGTATTGTATTCATGTGAGCCTCTCCTTTGCGTGCCAGTATGTAGTTACATTTACGGATCACTTTATACATGGACGACCATATATTCATGCTATAGTTACCGATGTTATCGGCATTAATAGTTCCCAGAATGTAGGAGAGTCCGCGAAGGCCATGCTCCGGATTCTGACTTGAGAAAGCTTCATCCGTAGCCATCGGACCGGGAGTGACCGGATCAGAAAGGATGCGGCTCTCGTCGGGGAACTGATCTGATGTTCCCCACATATATTGTACCAGGTACTCGTATTTAGTAAAGATACTGTCAAACTTCATTGTATCGTCAAAATAGTCGTCGACTCTTAAAAAATTGCATGAGGTGAATCCTCCGGTTGTAAGTATCCCAAGAAATACGATGAATAGGTTTATTGATCGGTGTGATATATACTTTTTCATAATTTTGTTATTTAATGATCATGTTTAGAAATGAACAATTGCCTGGAAACTAACGCGGCCCGGAATCGGATAAGCACGTCCATTACTTGTGGCGAGTTCCGGATCGAATAATTTAACGCTGTCCCAAGTATGCAAATCGTTTGCTACCACAGCGAGATCGATCGAATTTATTCCAATACTTTTTAATAAATTACAGTTCCAGTTATAGTTCAGACTGATTTCATCGAGCCGTAAATATTTGCGATTACCTTTCCAGAATGTAGATGCCTGCGCATTGTTCTGATTGCTACCGTAACTTAGCCGCGGGAACATGGCATTGGGATTTTCTCTCATACTGGCTGGTATGCTGGGATCGTCATAATCGGCCGGAATCCAACGGTTGGCAGGATTGGCTGCAATAGTGAGTACATTGCCCAGTTTACCATCGTAGAAAGGAATATATCCCACATTGTTACTTCCCCATGTCCATATTTTGTAATAGTCTGTGTTACCTATTCCACTGAAACGTACGCCTAATGTCAGCTTTTTCCATCGAAATTCTCCTCCGAAGCCATACATCAGACGCGGGTAATCCTGATAACTGACCGGCACCTGGTCGTCACTGTTAACAACACCGTCACCGTTTACATCCTTATATTTGATATCTCCCGGCAGGTAGCTTCCAAAATCTTGTTTCGGACTGTTGTTTATCTCTTCCTGATCCTTGAAAAGTCCTAAAGCGATATAACCTTTCATGTAGCCGTTAGGGCGTCCTGTTGCTGATGTATATTCATACTTGGTATCTCCTTCTTCATAGTAGTTCACCTTATTGGTAGAGTATGTGAAATTAGCACGAAGCGTGAATTCCATGTCTTTATTGATGCGTTGGTTGAAGGTGATATTGCCGTCGCTACCCCAGCTTACCATGCTGCCCACATTACCGAATGGCATGTTTACGAGTCCTACAAAATCAGGAACTTGTTTGCGTTCTTGGAAAATTCCGTCGCGAGTATCTCGGAAGAAGTCTATTACAAACTCAAATTTATCGAATAATTTACCTTCCAAACCTACGTCAAACTTCTTTGCTTTTTCCCATTCCAGATTATCTGCCCCGATCGAGTTTTCCCAAATACCTCCCTTGGTATACTTCCAGTTTGTGGTAGCGGAACCATTTACATTTATACTAGTCAGATATGGAAAACGCTTGTCGGTGATACGGTCATTACCAACTAAACCGTATGAAGCACGGACTTTAAAATAATTCAACCATGGCATTTTATCTTTTGTCCATTGATAGCTACTCGGTACCCATGCACCAGATATGGATGGAAAGAATCCGAACTGGCGTCCTGGCTGGAAATTCTCGGAACCTGTATAACCGAAGTTGCCGTCGACTATATACGTATCATTATAATTGTAGCCGACTTTAGCGGAAAGTCCTTGATAACGAACTGGGATAGCCGACATCGTGTCATTGGCATCAGTTGACCGCTTTTGATCACTCATTTCATAATGCGCCAGTGCCATAAGCGTGTGTCCGTGTCCTAAATCATGTGCCCAGTTCATGGTAGCCTGAAGGAAGTATTTGCGGTATTGCATTTCCCATTTACTGTACTGGGTCGTTATGCGTTCGGTCTGGCGCTTTCCAGCAAGTTCTCCAGTTGCATTACGCTTATCATATGACCACAGTTCGGGGATGATGTAGCGTGTTTCATGAAAAGCGTTGTCGTTGGTATACGCTCCTTGTATATTCAGCTTCAATCCTTTAATCAGCATACCCAGGTCCTGATCTAAACTTAATGTATAGGTAGAAGTGAATTCTTCTTCTTGTTTCAATCCTGTGTGGTTCAGAAGTACATAAGGGGACATTTCATCTGTCACTCCATTGGCTGAAGGAAGCATTCCGTTAGAGTAAACCACTGGTATGGTAACCGGAGTAAGTTTGCTGCAAGCAGACCAGATCAGATTAGTATCTGCGGCACCCGGCAGATTTCTGATTGTTTTATTGGCATTGACACCAAAATATAATTTGGTAGTTTTAGTTAAATCTATATCAATATTAGCACGTAGCCCAAAGGTATTATATGCCAAACCTTTAAAATATTTACTGGATTTATCCTGTTGGTAAGCAGAAGTCTCGTTAGAACCATTTAAGCTGATAAAGTACCGTGCTATACTACCACCGCCCCGGGCACTCAAATAATAGGTTTGTTGCCAATAAGACCTTTTGAGAACTTCATCCTGCCAATTGACATCCGGATATAAATCCGGATCCAGGCCGTATTTAATGATATCCAGTTCCTGATTCGTATATTTAGGATCATCGCCACGTACTACGAGTGCTTCATTCGCCAATTTCGCATAGTTATATCCGTCACAATATTCCGGCAAGCGCTTTAGCCATGATATAGTAGCATTTGCACGTGCGGTAAAACTCAGTTTTTCTTGTTTTCCCCTTTTGGTGGTGACAAGTACTACACCATTTGCTCCACGTACTCCATACATGGCTGTTGCCGAAGCATCCTTTAATACGGAGAAGCTTTCAATATCAGCCGGGTCTACATCATTTAGGCTACCTTCCAGACCGTCAATGAGAACAAGTGCTGATGCGTTTGCTCCAAATGTTCCGATACCACGTATCCAGAAGTCTGAGATATTTTTACCCGGTTCGCCACTGCCTTGTGTCGAGATGATACCGGCAACTCGTCCTCCCAGCATATTAGCCAGGCTAGTGGCAGGAGTCTGTAATGTCGCTACATCTACGGAAGTGACGGCACCTGTCGTTGTTATTTTACGAGTCTTGCTTCCATAAGCTTCTACTACCACTTCATCAAGTGCACTTACATCCGGTACTAATTGGATAACCAGTTTTTTTTCAGTTTTTAATGCTAGATACTCGTGTCTGGCATATCCTATAAAACTGAACTGCACTTTATCTCCACGATCGACTTTCAAAACGAATTTTCCGTCCATATCGGTATTTGTACCTATGCCTGTTTTATCTTTTACATATACGCTGACTCCCGGGACAGGCTGTCCTGTTTCATCTTGGACTATACCGGATATCTCAAACTTTTGCTGTGCTTGTGCCATTATGGTAATGGAGCAGAAAAACAGCATAAGATATATTCTATTTGTTATATAAGCTTTCATTTTTTCTTCTTTAAACGATTACTACTCATCATTACATAAATGCCAGTTTCATTATTACTTTATTACCTGCATCTGCAATGTAAATGTCATTTTCGGGAGTTATACAGATACCATAAGGTCTGTTCATTCTTGAAACTGTAGGATTTCCGGCAGCATATCCGGATTTCCCGCCTATTCCTGCTACGGTACTCATTAATTTTGTTTCCATATTGTACATACGTACACAGTTATTGTTGGCATCACAAATGTATATCACCTTTTCTCCGGTTTCAGGGTCGTGCATTGACAAAATCTGTTGAGGATTGTTCAATCTTGCCACAGAAACGTGTCCATCTTGATATGCTCCTGGTCCCTGTATGCCGCAGACATCTGTCTCAAAGCCGCTGTCTTCCGGATT
Organism: Bacteroides sp. MSK.20.82; assembly: GCF_019052485.1. Classification (NCBI taxonomy): domain Bacteria; kingdom Pseudomonadati; phylum Bacteroidota; class Bacteroidia; order Bacteroidales; family Bacteroidaceae; genus Bacteroides; species Bacteroides sp. MSK.20.82. The sequence goes on along the minus strand of NZ_JAHQUN010000014.1, from coordinate 47,940 downwards.
CTTTGTCAAATCAATACAGGTTATTTTGTTGTATTCATTCAAGGCACAATAAATCTTGGTCGGGTCGTCGGGGTCTGTAGCCAGACATGCATCTGATTTGGCAAAAGTGGTGACATAATCGTAGACACGATCTTCAAGTTTGAAACGGAAGAATTGACCTTGCCACGTCCGGCAATAGATAAAACTTTCGCCATTAGCATCTGTTGCACGAGCATAGGAACACATATACTCCAACTTCTGACCGCTTGGTACCGGACGATATCCTTTTGCCTGATAACTGGCGTCGGGAGCAATCAACTTCCTTTTCACAAAAGACCATGAATCCTTAGGATCAACTTCCCAAAAAAATGGAGCATGGTGCGCACAGAAGTAAACCTTCTCTGTTTTTTCATCATAATACGGAGTGCTAGGCGAACCTCCGTTTTCAGTAGATGCCCCATAATCCAAAAACTTAGAGTAGTTCTCAGGTTCATTAATATAAATAAGACTGCCACTTTGACCTGTATTTTTATGGTTCATATATATGACGCCACTGGGATCGCACGCTAGATGCTGCATACTATTGGCAAATGTTGTGGTTTCCAAGCTTCCTTCTACAAATGTTTCTGTATTGGAGTTGAGCTGTCCGGCTACATATATCAACTGATAATTCTTTTCATAGGCGAAATGCTTTTCTGCGAAAATAGTATCGGTGGTGTTACCGTTTAAAAGCATACCTATCTTACAATCATCACCCGGGAGCTTCGGGACATGAACCAGTACCCGATCGCCGGATGCTCCTACAACAATCGCTTCTTTTTTATTAAAGAATACACGTACCTTTTTAGGGTTGTTGCCAAAGTTTTCACCCTGGAGGATTACTTTATCAAAGTATCCGCCTTCCTGGGGAGACAATTCGCTAATTCTGACCGGAAGATTAGGGTTATACCCGTCTTCTTCTTTGTCATCGCTGCATGAAACAATTGTAAACGCTGTGGTCACAAAAAGAAAAGTTCGGAGTCCAATAAGAGGAAGCCATGTGTTTTTTCTCATACTTTTCATAAATATTCCTATTAGATTATATACCGCAAATGTAACAACTCGGCAGTTCACATTGTAGGACTAATACGATTTAGAGTAATACAATATCGACATGAACGACTATAGTAGGATTTATTATAAAACAATATCGATATATTATTTAAAATTATCGACATCAAAAGAATTATATTTATTTTTTATATATCTTTATCTTCACATTAATAAACCCTATATGCTATGGCTTCATTTGTTGATAAATTGCACCCGCTTGTTTTGAACATAGGTTTGGCTATTCATAATGCCGATTGGAACTGGAAAAATGTCAATAGCCCTTTTACACGTTTATATTATGTGACAGAAGGTACTGCACAAGTCTTAATATCGGGTAAAACTCAGATTCTAAAAGCTAACCACATGTATTTTATTCCAGCTTTTACCAAACATAGCTATATCTGCAACTCTTATTTTTCCCACTATTATCTGCATATATATGAAGAACACCAGTCAGACAGCAACTTACTGGACAATTGGGATTTTCCAATAGAAATCCCGGCTGTCGAAATAGATTTGGCATTATTTCAGCGGCTCTGCACTATAAATCCACATATGACCTTACAGAAATCAGACCCGACTTCTTACGATAACAATTACACCCTTATGCAGAATCTGCTAAAAAACAAACAACGGACCTTGTCTGATAAGATAGAATCAAGAGGTATCGTATATCAATTGCTAGCACGTTTCCTAAAAAGAGCTCAAGTAAAAATGGAATTGAAAGACAATCGGATAGAAGAAGCCATTCACTATATCCGTAAACATATAAATGAAACTATTGATTTAAGAGTACTCGCTGAGAATTCCTGTTTATCAAAAGACCATTTTATTCGTCTATTCAAAAAAGAGACAGGAGATACCCCCTTAAAATACATTAACCGTAAGAAAATAGAAAAAGCTCAACTCATACTAATAACCGATGATATGTCAATCAAAAATGTTGCATTAAATCTTGCTTTTGAAGATTATTCATACTTCAACAGGTTATTCAAAAAAATCACAGGTATTACTCCCCAAGAATATCGCACCTCTTATCACTCTTAAGCAGAAAAAAAGGAATAGCAACTTTCACACTATTCCTTTTTTCTCAACACGTAGTAAACGATTACGTTATCCTCAACTAATCTTCATACAGATAAAACATACGTTCCATCAACTTCCATTTTTCAGCAGAAGAACTCAAACACGGACAGTCTTGAAATTTAGACACATACTTTTCCCACTCAGCCTGCCGCGGAAGATTAGACAGTTTATCCATAGCTATCTTCCAATCAAAGTCCAGTGGAGTTTCTATAATCATAAAAAGTTGTGATCCCAATATATAAATTTCCATTTCCAGAATCCCTACTGCACGTATCCCCGCCCTTATTTCCGGCCATGCCTTTTCTTCACTATGTATCTTACGATACTCTTCAATCAGAATCGGATTATTTTTAAGGCTTAAAGTTTGGCAATACCTCTTTGTAGGCATGCTATACTCTTTCATTTTGTATCCCTGAATAGACGACATAGTAATAACTTTTATTTTCTAATTTTCAAGACAGGGGCTATATTCTTCAACGATTTAGCGGGTATATCAACAACAAGTCCCTTATCAGTACGTGTAAAAGATACTTTTCCGTAACCAAGCAACTCTACTCTGCCTATTTTAGTGGGATATAACCCGTTACCTTCCGCTAAAGACCTAATTAAGATTTTCCCATCTTCAGGCCATCCTAAAACTGTAGCATACAAATTTTTATCTGTTTGTGTAAAACGTATTTCCTTTGCATCAGCTTTACTATAGGCCCATTCGTTAAACCCCTGGGCGTTGAGTTGAACATCTTTATCCGCTATAGGTCCCTCACCAAATATTTTCCATGGACGCGTTTGATAGATTGCTTCCTTATTGATATTCATCCAATTACCAAATTCATTCAATATCTTTTCTTCTTTTTCATCAAATGTACCATCTGCACGCAACGGGACACTCAGAAGTAAGTTACCATTTTTACTGACAATATCAACTAACAGCTTCACTACGTCAGCTGCCGACTTATATTGATTATTATTATAAATAGACGTATTATAATGCCACCCGCCAAGGCACGAACATGACTGCCAAGGTTCATCTATTATTTTATTAGGAGCTCCACGTTCTACGTCCCATACCAAAGCTTTACGTTGATTTGCATCAAGAATCTTACCAAACATTACGGCATTCAATTTACCCTTTTGCATTGACATATTATGATTATAAAAATGAGCCGCAATTTTTAAGCCTGCATCACTTATAGGATAAAAAGGTGCAACAGTTACATCAAAATACAACAAATCCGGATTATAACGGTTTATTACATCAAGTGTACGATTATAGAAATTAGTGCAATATTCCTGTGTTGGTAAACAAACTCCATTTCCCCATGCCCATTGCCTATGAATTGTACCATTATCCCAACTATCCTGACTTAACGGATGATTCTGAGCATACAAGTCCTGAGGATCATATCCTTCCCACCACTTTCCTTTTCCATCAGCTTTCGTTAATTTCCCATCATACGGAATACCTTTTTTAGGACCTTGAGTATCGTGTCTTTGGGAAGTCTCATACCAACTCCAAGCATGGTCTGCATGCAGACTGACCCCAAAATAAAGTCCATGTTTACGCGCTGCTCTTTCCCATCCTTTCAATATATCTTTTTTAGGCCCCATATTAACCGAGTTCCATGGTTGATACTTACTATCCCAAAGGTCCATATTATCATGATGGTTACCCAAAGCAAAAAAATACTGAGCACCTATTTTTTTATAAAATGCAACCAACTTATCGGGGTCCCATTTTTCAGCCTTCCATAACGGAATAATATCTTTAAAGCCAAATTCAGAAGGATGACCATAGTTCGCTATATGATGTCGATATTCAGGCGAATTTTCCATATACAAAGAACGAGCCATCCAATCGCCAGATCCTTCCACACATTGGGGGCCCCAATGAGCCCAAATACCAAACTTTACATTTCTAAACCATTCCGGTATTTTATAATTAGCCAATGATTCCCAAGTAGGCTGGAATTTCCCTTGCATCATAGGTTCATCTTGCTCCGAAACAGGAACCTGATAGTTTTGAGCAGATAAAGTCTCCGTTATAAATAACAAGGATAGTAATAGTAATTTTTTTGCTTTCATAAATATTACGATTGAATTATATAATGCAAACGTAGCGCTTTTTTAGTAGAAAAAAATAGGATGAATACGATTTACAATAAAACAATATCGACATTTAAAACAATATCATTTATTATCCTTACTTTATTACTGCCACAAATCCTCCACGAGGAAGACATGACATATCCATTTTATCGTTTGATAACTGGATGTTTTCTTCGATGGCAAAACTCTTATCGTCCACCCCATCCTTAAATACATCCATCGTTTTTCCTTCAACTTGCAGAGGAACCAATGAAAAAGAAAGAGTTTTATTCTCGTTAGTTCCGTTCAATCCTCCAATATACCATACATCTCCCTTACGTCGTGCCAGTACGATGTCAGTACCCGGATAGCCACACAACAGTTTTGTATCATCCCAAGCAGTAGGTAATCCCGAAAGGAATTCTCTTACTTTTCGAGGTAATGAACTGTACACCTCCGGCCTATCAGGCATATGCTGCAATGCTGACTCAAACACAACAGACAAAGCTAGTTCATGCCCACAAGTAGTGATATGAGGATGTTGGGAATCAGAGAATGTACCAGGTGTATAATCCATTGAGCCAATGACATTTCTGGTAAATGGCAATGTTACATTATGTTCAGCAGCACGATCTGTAAGTATTGGCTTATTGTTATACCACTCTGCCCCATAAACGGCTTCCATAGTCATCAGATGAGGATAAGTCCTTTGCCATCCACGAGGAATAGTAGCTCCATGAAAATTGACCATTAATTTATATTTAGCTGCATCTTCCAGCAAATCAATATAATAATCCATATTAGACGAATAATCATCAGGAAAAAAATCAATCTTAACCCCTACTACACCTGACTTTTGAAGCCAAGTATATTCCTTTATTCTATTTTCCTTACTATTCAAGCGGTAAAGAGGACCCGGCCCCATCCAAGCAGTTGACGAATTATACCAAATCATAGGCTTTATATTTCGACTAAGAGAATAGGTTATCAAATCTTCAATATCTCCACCGTTTGACATTTCATTCCATTCCGCATCTATCAGACTATATGGCCACTTCATATCAACAGCCAAGTCAATGTAGTCTTTTACAATCTTGAAATTTTTGGAACCATGATTATGCGCCCAGTATACCCATGATGCAGAGCCCGGCATAATCCAACTTGTATCAGAAATTTTGTTAGGTTCAGAGACATCTGTCACTAAAGTAGATTCTACAACATCAGACAAAGAACCTATCATAAGAACTCTCCATGGCGATGTGAATGAATCACCCAAGGCTAATTTATCATCTGTCATCCGCACTTGATATTGATTCATATCATTTCCATTATACAATCTGGAACCACTATGTCCACGAAGTATATTGGCCTCAGTTATCAACACAAACAATGAATCGGCTGGTTCCAAAAGTAATGGATAGCCCCACATATTGTCTTTGCCTCTTTCTGCTCTGGTTTTCAATGGATAGAAACCTTCATAACCAACAGAATAATTCTGTATCCATCTTTTCGTTCCTTCTGGAATATAGTAAGCTGTATGTTCAGATGTCAGACTATCCTTATCTTGAACAGATGGTAAGCTATATCGAAATACAATCCCGTCATCGTAAGCCCTGAAAACGATATCTAAGGTTTCTGCCTTCTCATTCTCAAACCGAAATATCCTTTCATTTCCTCTATTCTGACAATGACTTCTTTTACCGGTAAGCATCACATAATCATCTTCAATTAGTTTAGTACCGGACACAGATTTCAACCTGATGTTATCGGTAAATGACATAAGCTGGGTTTCCAAGCCAATTCGGGTATCAGATAGAACCCTTCTGGAAGTTTTACCATCTTTGTACTCTACATTAAAAAAGACTTTGCCAAAACCGTCTTTTTCAGTATCTTCCTTTATTTCAACAGAAAGACATATCTTCCCATTAGGAGAAATCACACCTGTATCTTTTTGAGAACAAGAACAGAATGGAATACAAATGAGCACATAAAGCAGTAATTCATAACTTAAACAATTAAAGGAATGTTTCATACACTAAACAGTTAATATAAATAAATAAACTCATCCACATCGATATACCCCGCATCCGCTATATTATTAAAACAGTAAATCCCAATGCGGCTTCCCCGGTAATATCCCCATTCAAGTTGATATACCTCTCCGAACGGGGTAAACTTCCTGCCATCTGTACTATATGAAAATTGGCTTTTTCCATCCAGCCCCCATACAGATTTAATCCACACCTTGTTTCCCTTTATCGCAGGACCTGTGATTTTCTCTTTATTGGTCTGAAATTCCAGATTCCGGTCTTTGCCGGACTGGCGTACCCCCACCATGGCATAACTCTTAGAGTAATGACACAGTCCGGCTTTCTGTCCGTCAACCATGCCCTCAATGTTCATTTTTACAATAACCTCATTTTTGTTTGTACGAAAACAACGCTGAGTCAAGGTATTTCCCGCTTTCAGCAAATTATCCGTGACTAATGGACGAAAAGCTTTTAACCGCAAATTGCCTGGTCTTTCCGTTAATGACCACATCTCGTCCCGGGGCTGGTAGTTCCATTCCCATTGAGGAGAAAGTACCGACTTGCTAAAATCATCAGATGATTGTGGAGTCCGAACCGGATACTCATTGGAAGGCTTGGCCGCTTGCCATACCATTGTGCCAATGCCATCCTGCCCAACCTCACCAATAATCGGCCAACCATCGACCCAATATACCGGTAGCAGACTAGCAATCCGACCTGCCCAGTCACCCGTACCATGGTGGGTAAAAAAATACCACTTCCTGTCAGGACCTTCAACAAGTCCGCCTTGATTAGGCTCATTATATTCACGCTGTACATGACTTAATTGTTTCCTTTCAAGATACGGTCCTGTAATTGAAGAAGAACGTTGCATCATGATATATCTACCGCCATTTTTAACTTCACTGAAAAAATGATAATATGTTCCGTTGATTTTATAAAGTTTACTTGCCTCGCGACCATACCCCTCATTAATTAATATTTTAGAGTTTTCGATCAAGGTCTTCCCATCAGGTGTCATCCGGTACAGGTAAGTTTTGTATTTATCAGCAAAATGGGTACCTACAAAATATAGTTGCCCGTCATCGTCAAAGAAAGGACAACAGTCATCCCATCCCTTTTCTGCTTTTACACAGTGCAACGGTTCCCACGGTCCCGCAGGATCGGTAGCTGTCGACATAAAATAACCTTCATCCGGTGTACCGAAATACACATAGAATTTTCCCTGATAATAACGAATTGCCCCTGCCCAAATACCTCGGCCATAACGATTCATACGCGTCCAGTTCATTTCTTCACTGATCTGTCTCAGATCAGAAACCACATGACCTTTAATCGTCCAGTTCACCAAATCCTTGGAATGTATGATCACCATACCTGGGGAATATTGAAAGGTAGAAGAAATAGCATAATAATCATCCCCCACACGAATACAATCAATGTCACTGTAATCGGAAGGAAGGACAGGATTACAATAGGTGCCATCTCCCTGATCGCCCCAAGTTGTCCATTCTCCTCACTTGTAATCATTCTGTGCAAATACATTTACTGTTGACAAAGTAAAAATCAATACTACAATACATGTGGGGACTTTCATATTCATTTTTATATTCATACACTTTTGGCTTATTAATAAATATTCCATTCCCAGATACCGGGGACTCCTTTTAGGATTTTAATTCTCAGATAACGGAACCTTTTATTCAAGACATCGGTATGTGGTGAACACATCTTCCTATCTTGATGGACAGCGAACTCTTGCCAGACTTTTCCATCTATCGATGCTTCAATAACATAAGCATGTCCGGCAGTAGGGCGTACAAAATAAATTTCACTGCGTCTGACCTTCTTTACAGTACCCAAATCTGCCACAATCCATGGATTAATACTATCTTCGGCAGCAGACATCCATCGGGAACCATTTGCCCCGTCCACCGCAAAAGAAGGAACAAAATATTCTGTCCGCAGACATGTCGGGTCTTTCATCGGTTCAATCTTCAACGGCACTTCAATACTAGACGCATAAACAGTATCTATTTTTATTTTTTTATCTGATTTCACCTTCTTCAATGCCCCCACTCCATCCATTGTTAGTTCGACAGGGCGAATCGTACCGTCTTCATTAAATTTCAGTTGATTCACATATGTCTGACGGTTTGTACTTCGCCTGCCAAACTCTAAATATGCGAAATAATAATTATCCGTACCCTCAAGATGAAAGACACAACCATGTCCCGGTCCGAAGATTCCCCGTTCATAATTGGTAGTAGATATTATATCCTGTTCAGGAGCTTCAAAAGGTCCCATAGGGGAAACCCGGCTCATTACATACGCATATTGATATTTCTCATCCCCTCCGATAGTGTACAAATAATAATATATTCCTTTACGTTTGAAAAAGATAGGTCCCTCAGAGTACTCCTTGCGAGGAGTAGAAATTACCTGTACTACAGAATCCACCGTAATCATATCCTCGTTGAGTTTGGCTACATGCCTTCGTCCCCAAAACACATAAGCCTGTCCATCGTCGTCAACAAAGATTTCAGCATCAATCCCGCCCGGATTCTTACTCTGCAATAAAGTAGAAGGAGTAAAAGGCTTATAGAATTCGTCTTTCCCACGTGCCAGTTTAAACGGTCCTTCAGGCTTATCAGCTACAGCAGGATACATATACCCATTGATAGTGGGATATATATAATATTTACCATTAGCAAAAATTGCTTTACTGGGAGCCCAATACTTCTCCTTTGCAGCCGAAGGGAAGTAAGTTCCATCAAAACTCCAGTGTACAAAGTCTTTTGATTTCCATACTACCGGAGGGCCTGATGTTTTAAGTCCCTGCCCATAGCCATCAGTAGTGGCATAGCAATAAAAGACACCATTAATTTCCTGAATACTCGCATCGGCAATCATATCCGGAATCAATGCATTGCCAAAAGGATTATTGTGCTGAGCTTTCACTTTCCCTAACAACATCATTACCAGCACAAAACTAAAAAAGATCTGTTTTTGCATACTATTATCTATTATCCAAAGTTAATGCCTGATTCATACAAAAATTACAGTTGAATAAGACAATGCAAACGTACTTTTTTTCTGGTAAGTTTAATAGGATAAATACGATTTACGATAAGACAATACCGATATTTAAAGTAACAGCATTTACAAATAAACCATATTGACAGGCTACTTTATACAAAGAATACCTCCTTGAGGGCGGATTTCCAACTGCACCTTACCGTTTTCCTTCACTTTCAGTGACGTTAACTCCGGTTCTCCCTTTTTATCATCCTTATAAAGAGCCACCGTCTTTCCGGCAAACATTTCCAAATCCAGTTTTAGTTTCAGCGGTTCTTTGCCGGCATTTACAGCCGCCAGATACCAGGTATCTCCCTGACGACGGGCCAACACCACATACTTCCCCGGATAGCCATCAACAAACCGTGTCTCATCCCACGTTGTGGGCACCCGCTTCATAAAGTCCATGCAAACAGCCGGAACATCTTTCAGATTGTTAGGAGCCAGTGCAAAGTTCTGAACCGGATTCTGAAAGAGAACGGTAGTCGCCAACTGGAACACGTCCGTAGTCCGGCGTGTCGTACCGCCGTCGTTATTACGGTTCAGGCGCTTATTCAGAAAGCAGCCGCCAAACTCCATCGATCCCACCGTATTGCGGATAAACGGATGCAGGCAAGTATTGAACGCTTCCTCATCACAGAAATGCTGATTGAACACCATATTTTCCGAAGCCAGCACTGCTTCACTGCCCACATAATTCGGATACATACGCTCCCATCCGCGAGGTAATGTGCAACCGTGGAAAATCACCATCAATCCGTGATCGTCCGCATCGCTCAGAATATCTTCATACAGCCGCATTGTCTCCTGCTTGTCACCGCCGAAGAAATCAACCTTGATTCCCTTCACACCGAGACTTTGCAGCCATTTCATTTCACGTTTACGAATGATTGCATTATCCATTCGGTTCACCGGTCCCTGTTCAATGTCATTCCAATAGCCGGAAGAACTATACCACAAGAACAACTCGACACCTTTATCGCGTGCATACTCAACCAGCGACTTCATACGCTGATGCCCGATTCTAGTATCCCACCAGTTATCGATCAACGCATACTCATATCCCATAGCCGAAGCAAAATCAATGTAACGTACCTGATCATCATAGTTGATACTGCCGTCCTGCCAAAGAATCCAGCTCCACGTGCCACGCCCGAAACGATAATCATGTTTTGTTTCATAAAGCGGGCTTACCACATCCCACGGAACGGTTGTTTCTACAATCGGCTTCAGATGATCTCCCACTGTGATGGTACGCCACGGAGTAGCGCCGGGCAGTGCAAAAGCAGGAGCGACCGTTCCGTTTCCATTATTTTCTTCCGCCATCGGAAAGGCGACCGTATATAAATTCCCTTCACTCACATCACTCAAACGTGAACCGCAATAACGACTGTCCACACCCGTCTCGCTGACCAGCACCCAACCGTCATTTCCTATACGAAACAAACAAGGGAACGTATACCCATGTCCGTACTGCGAACGGTCGCTCATCGGCGCATCCGCTTTATATTCTTCTTCATAACTGGGTTTCGTACGTTTCCAGCCAATCATCGCATCGCTCTGCGGACACAAGAAAGTAGTAGTCTGCTCCGGAAAGCGGAAACCTGTTTGTTCTTCCTTCACCGTCACACTCGCTTTTCCTCCCTGATGCGGCAAAGTATAGCGGAAAGCCACATCATTATCACTCACCCGAAAAACAACTCCCAGCTTTTGTCCCTGCTCATTCTCTAAATGACAAGTCAGTTCATTGGCACGGTAATGTACGTTGGAAACTTTGATACGTGTCTGTTGATAAACAGTGTCGATCTTGTCGACGGAATGTCCGGTCAGTTTAAGATTCTTCGTAAAATCACCGATATTGGTATTCATGCCTAAAGGAGACTTTTCCAACATCGTCTTTCCGTTGTAACTCACAGAATAACAAGGCTTCGTCTCGTTTTGCACAAATACCGCCAACTGCAACTTTTCGTCCGGTCCTTTTACAACCACATCCTGTGCTGCAAGAGTGCTTATACCAAGAATCGCTGTCAAAGTGCTTACAAGTTTCTTCATAATATTATTTTTCTTTTATGATTAAATGTCCTCATTGTAACAAAAGCAAAAATAGGGAATATAATTATATTCGCATACAAACTTTCATCGTTTGCATGATTTCCCCCCTTTTTTGATTGATATGCAGACATTCCCTCCTGAAACCCTTTACAAAAAGAACAGTTTATCCAAGTATAACCCCGACTTTTTTTATCTTTGCATCATCGAACATCATAATCCTTATCCCAATGGCGGCAAATAACCAGAAAAACACCCGAATACTACTATTCCTCCTCCTGTGTATCAGGATGACACTGACGGTGGACGCCAACGACTTCCTGTTTACATCGATCAACACGGCACAAGGATTGAGCGACAACCAGATACGCTACATACTCCAACTCCCCGACGGAAGAATGGTATTCACCACCAACGGGAATGTCAATCTGTATGACGGCGTACATTTCAGCTACCTTCACCGCACAGCAGAAGACGTTTCCCCGCTGAAACAGTATGAAGGATGTTACCGTATCTATCAATGCGGAGATTCACTCCTATGGATTAAAGATTATCATAAACTGATGTGCATCGATCTCCATCAAGAAAAATACATACCTCACCTTGACTCCTATTTCCGCAGAAAAGAGATACACGAACCGGTAGAAGACCTTTTCGTCGACAATTCGGGACGTATCTGGCTACTTACTTCCCAGGAGTTGCGGGAACTGGAAACGGGCATCCGCCTCGCCCTGCCGGAGAATGAACATCGACAGCTACAGGACATACATTCGGATGAACTTGCGGTTTACCTATTCTATCATACGGGCGAGGTCGTTTGTTACGATCCGAAAACCGGGAAACAGTTGTATGACAGAGCTGCTTATCCCGCTTCCGAACAGGAGAACTTCAACCGTACTTCTCTCGTTGTCAAAAGCAAAAAAGGATTCTACCAGTTACGCAACGGCCGCAAAGGAGGATTCTTCTACTTTAATCCCCAAAACCGGACATGGGAGAAGCTGTTCGAACAGAACTACACGCTCAACACCCTGATCATCACTCCACAGGGCGATAAAGCTTATATCAGTTGTGTTCACGGTTTCTGGATCATCGACCTCGAAAGCAGGGAACAGCAATACATCCCCGTACTGGAAACAAAGAAAGGACAGCTCGTTTCGACCGAAGTCAGCACCATCTTTCAGGATGCCCAGGGCGGTTTATGGGTCGGCACACTCAATCGGGGATTACTCTATCATCATCCTGCCACACACAAACTGATTCACGTCAGCCGCACTGCTTTCCCCGCATCACCGGAAGAGGATGTCGCTGTCAAAGCCTTTGCAGAAGATGATAACGGCAATATCTATCTGAAAAGCCATTCCACAATCTATCAGTTAGCTGTCGATCAGGACGGTTCACGGACTCTGCTGCCTGTACCAGCCTCATCGGTCTCTGCAGAATTGGCAAAGGAATTAGATCAAAGAGGTGGAAACAAATATTACAGAGGGCAATCATACACCGCCCTATGCACCGACACACGGGGCTGGACATGGGCAGGGACAGCCGACGGACTGGAACTCTTCACCGATCAAGAGCAAACACCGGATAGCAAACCGACCACACAAACAGCAGATAATCAATCCGCCTCACCTAATAAACAAGCCCACCGCATTTTCTATCGTGAAAACGGACTGAGCAATAACTTCGTACAATCAATCATCGAAGACAGAAACAACTATATCTGGGTAACTACCAGCAATGGCATCTCACGTATCCATATCAATCCGGAGAATCAGGAAATCGGCTTTACCAACTTCAATCAACTGGACGGGGCTTTAGAAGAGGAATATATACAGGGAGCTATCTTTGAGTCTTCGGACGGTACACTCTATTTCGGAGGCATCGACGGCTTTACCATTTTCCGTCCCGACCATGAATCCGCCACTCCGGGCCTGCCTTACAAACCGGTTTTCACCAACTTACATCTCTACGGTGAAAAAGTAAACACAGGAGAAAAGTACGGAAACCGCATCATCCTGCCGCAAGCCGCCCCTTACACAAAGGAGCTAGAACTGGACTATAACCAGAACTTTCTGACCTTCGAATGTTCGGCACTGAACTACGTGAACAGCGAACGCACCTACTACCGCTACCAACTGGAAGGCATCGACAAACAATGGATGAACGCTTTCGCCAGCGGACAAGGGAATGCAACAGTCGGCAACGGCATCCTACAGGCCTCCTATACCAATTTACCGCCGGGAGAATATACATTCAAAGTCGCTGCATCCGACAACCAGTTACAATGGAACGATAACATCACAAAGATACACGTCATCATCCACGCTCCCTGGTGGAAAACGACTACCGCCTACGTTCTGTATACGATCATCGTGTTACTGATTGTCTTAGCAAGCATCCGCCTCTATATCTATCAGACCAAGAAAAAGATGAAACAGCAACATAAAGAAGAAATCCTGCTGCTCCGCATCCGCAACCTGATAGAGCAATGCAACAGCTATGAAGCCGAACAGAAAGCCCGTTCGGAGAAGAAAAGCCACCCTTCCGTCTGCGACAGGAACGAAACGGCAGATGATAATGAAAAGCCAAACGGCATAGAACCGGACAGTGCAGAATCCGCCTTTTTAGTGCAAGCGATAGAACTGGTAGAAAAGAACCTTGACGTCAACGGCTACTCCGTAGAGCAACTAAGCCGTGACCTCTGCATGGAACGCACCGGACTCTACCGCAAGCTGGTGACTTTGCTCGACCAGTCCCCCAGCCTCTTTATCCGCAACATCCGCCTCCAACGAGCAGCGCAACTACTTGCCGAAGGCAAACTGAGCGTAACCGAAATAGCGGAGCGTACCGGCTTCAGCAGTTCCAGCTACCTAAGCAAATGTTTTCAAGAAATGTATGGATGCCGTCCCTCGGAATATACAGAGAAAGCGAAGAGAATGGGACAAGAAGAGAACAGAGCAAAAGCAGGGCAAGCAGAGAACGAGAAGCCACATGAGAAAGCAAAAGAAGAAAAGGAAATGAAGAAATCAACCTGATTGTTGTTTGTTTCAACATAGCTATTGTCCGCAAAATGTCCTTCCATCCTACCTTTGCCGTATCATAAAGCACTTAAAGAAACCATGAAAATGAATCTAAGAAAAACAGGCATCCTGTTGGCATGGGCCATGATCATTGCCGCAAACGGTACGGCACAAAACGTACAACGTACTTCCCAAGGCATCAAGTATGCAGCACAAGGGATGAACGTCAGTGTAGAATTTTATTCGCCTTCCATCGTCCGGGTATATAAGACGCCCGGTGAGACAGCTTCCGACAAAGAAAGCCTCGTTGTCATCAAAGCACCGGAACAAACCCCGGTTTCCTTCGGTGAAAACGGGAAAAATGTAACATTGAGCAGTCAGATGATACAAGTGGAAGTGAACCCCGAAACAGGCGGCATCTACTTCTTCGACAAGCTAGGGCAACGGCTGCTGACCGACAAAGACTACGGAACACAGTTTACCCCTTTCAATGACGCGGGCGTCCCCTCCTACAATGTCCGTCAGGCTTTTCTGCTGGATAAGGACGAAGTAATCTACGGTCTGGGCCAACAGCAGACCGGCAAAGTGAACCAACGCAATCAGAAACTCTTTCTCCGCAACCAGAACATGAGTATCTGTATCCCCTTCATCCACTCCATCAAAGGCTATGCCCTCTACTGGGACAATTACTCCCCTACCACCTTCCTCGACAATCCGCAGGAAACCTCCTTCGACTCGGAAGTAGGCGACTGTGCCGACTACTACTTCATCTACGGCGGCAACGCCGACGGAGTCATAGCCGGAGTACGCGACCTGACCGGACAAGCCCCGTTGTATCCTCTCTGGACACTGGGCTTCTGGCAATGCCGCGAACGCTACAAAAGTCCGGACGAACTGTGCGAAGTCGTAGACAAATACCGGGAGCTGAAAGTTCCTCTGGATGGAATCATCCAAGACTGGCAATACTGGGGCTGCAACGAGAACTGGAACTCCATGAAATTCCAGAATCCCCGCTACATCAACAAGATGGGTGACCCGGAATACATGAAATTCCTCCCGAACGGAGAAGACAAGAATGCCGACTACGGCACTCCCCGCATCAAAAGCCCCAAAGAAATGATCGACTACGTGCACAAGCAGAACGCCCACATCATGATCTCCGTATGGGCCTCCTTCGGTCCGTGGACAGAAATGTATCAGAAGATGGACAGTCTGAAAGCACTGCTCCATTTCGAAACGTGGCCGCCCAAAGCCGGAGTCAAACCTTACGACCCGTATAATCCGGCAGCACGGGACATCTACTGGGAAGCGATGAAAAAGAACATCTTCGACCTCGGCATGGACGCCTGGTGGCTCGACTCCACCGAACCGGACCATATGGATATCAAAGACCAGGACTTCAACACGCAGACTTATCTGGGTTCTTTCCGCAGGGTACACAACGCCTTCCCTTTAATGTCCAACAAAGGCGTATACGAACACCAACGCGCCACTACTTCCGACAAACGCGTATTCCTGCTTACCCGTTCCTCCTTCCTCGGACAGCAACGGTATGCTTCCCATTCATGGAGCGGAGACGTAACTTCCGAATGGTCCGTCATGCGCAAGCAACTAGCGGCAGGACTGAACTATGCGTTATGCGGCATCCCGTACTGGAACACAGACCTAGGTGGCTTCTTCGCATGGAGATATAACAATAACGTAAACAACATCGCCTATCATGAACTGCACGTCCGCTGGTATCAGTGGGGAGTATTCCAGCCGATCATGCGTTCACACAATTCCAGTCCGGTAGCCGTAGAAATCTATCAGTTCGGCAAGAAAGGCGACTGGTCATACGATGCACTGGAGAAATACACTCACTTACGTTACCGCCTGCTGCCATACATCTACAGCACTTCCTGGGAAGTGACCAGCAAAGCAGGCAGCATCATGCGCCCTCTCATGATGGACTTCCCGAAAGACAAGAAAGTGCTCGATATGGACACCGAATATATGTTCGGACGCAACTTCCTGGTTCGCCCGGTGACGGATTCATTGTACACATGGCAGGACAAGAAGCAAAACGGTCATCAGAAAGACATGAGCAAAATCGGAAAGACCGATGTTTACCTTCCCCAAGGTGCCCGCTGGATCGACTTCTGGACCGGGCAAACACTGGAAGGCGGACAGACCCTGCAACGTGAAGTCCCGATCGACATTATGCCGATCTACGTCCGTGCCGGTTCTATTCTCCCCTGGGGTCCCGCCGTGCAATACTCTACAGAAAAGAAATGGGACAATCTGACCATCCGTATCTATCCGGGAGCGAACGCGGAATTTACCCTTTACGAAGATGAGTTCGACAACTACAATTACGAAAAGGGAGCTTACTCTACCATTACCTTGAAATGGAACGACCAAGACCGTACACTGACCATCGACGACCGGAAAGGCAGCTATAAAGGAATGCTGAAAAGCCGCAAATTCAACCTCATAGTTGTAGAACCGGGAAAAGGCTGTGGCGACGGAGACGCAACCACCTTTGACAAATCCATCTCCTATAGAGGTAAGAAAGTGATTACCAAGCTATAAACTGACGATAATCAGATAACTAACACGAGTTCGATATGACCCAACTTGTTGGATTATATCGAACTCGTACCATAGTAATAACATGCTTTTCTATTGTCACTTATCACCTTTGAAGGATAATAAACTGATTATCAGCAATCATTTGGTGATAATAAGGGGTGATAATAGGGTGACAATAGCCATATATCACACATTTTATTGTCACCTTTCCCCATCCTATTACCTATTACTTATGATTCAATGCCTATTACTTATTACTTGTTACTTATTACTTGTTACGTTCCCCTATATCCAGCCCCTAACCTTATACAACAAATACCATATACTACCGGTATCTTTTACTTATAGTGCCTTTATTCTTCCATTAAGACACTGATATTGTTAGTTGTTCACGGCCGTGGCAAGAGTTGATCACGACCGTGAGCAATGCTCTTCACGGATGTGATCAGACCTGTTCACGGCCGTGAACAACTAAAGATATCTGCGTCTTATTCCTACTTTCCTTATAGGAAAAAGCAAGGATGCAAGAGGTTAAAGAGAACTTTAGTACTATCCTATGGCTGATTACACTATAGACAGCAAACGAACTACCCGTTCGGTGAAAGATGAAAACCATCTTTTCTATTATGAAGAAGAAAAGAGAAGGTACAAAAGTCAATAATACCTAAACCTGGACTGACTAAAAAGTCGATTCTATCTCGAATCTCCTCCTTCGGGAAGGAGGAGTGGTCGAAGACCGAGGTGGTAGGAGAAATAATGTTTGTTCCTATTTCTTTGTAAATGACAGGATTATGTATCCACCTACCACCTCCCCCTACGGGTACTCCTCCTTCCCGAAGGAGGAGAGTTAGGATACTATTGACTTTTTAGTCAGCCCCTACCCACAGGGGGAGGTGATAGGTGAGCACTCCTCCCCAAAATAAACTAACCCCTATTGAAAACCAGTTTATTGTTTATTGTTTATAGTTTATAGTTTCTTATTTCACCTTTTGTGTCTTCAAGCGGATAACCGTGAACGAATAAGCAGGCAATTCCTGTTTGAAGCTGGTTCCTGCTTCTATCGTATCCGTCACCGGAAGCGGAGTCGCCTCGGGTGCACCTGCCAGTACAGTCCGCGTAGCGGAAGACTGAATACCATCCATTCCCGGCAACCGGACATCGGTCTCTATGCTGACGGGCAACAGATTGACTAACTTCACAATCACATCCCCCGTCTTACTGTCACGAACGATGGAAGAACCAACACGGAGTTTTACGCGACTGTCTTGATTATCAAGGTTTATCTGTGAAGGGATGTAATGGTCGCCAGCGTTCTGACCGTACAGTTTCTGCACATAGTATCCCGTTGTCGGTCTTACCTCCCGATTGTTGAAGTAGATCAAGTCCGGATTCCACTGCGTCCGTCCGTCTTTTGCCAGCAGAGGAGCATAAGAACTCATGTGCACTACATCTCCATTCCGTTCCAAAGCAGCCAGATAAAGTGCTTCGGTCAAAGCTGTTTCCATATTCGCTCTGCGTCCGGGGATGTGAGTGGCATATTCGCCCAGATATACTTTCGTTTTTTTAGAGCGATCGTACTTGTCATAGAAGTCCTGATTGTGCAGGAACCATCCCGGAGACTGATAATAATGTTCGTCTACCATCGGAACACCGAGTTTGTCCGCCAGTTTCCAGCCTTCCACATAGTCTGTTCCCTCATTGAAAGGACCTACCGTGCCGACAACGATTATCTCCGGATATTTCTCTTTGATAGCAAGGTATATCATCGTGAAGCGTTCTTCGAAGACATCGGTGATCAAGTCTTCATTGCCGATGCCGATATATTTCAGATTGAAAGGCTTCGGATGACCGGATTCGGCACGTATCTTGCCCCATTTGGTTTTCTTTGCATCACCGTTCGCCCATTCTATCAGGTCGAGGATATCCTGAATGTAAGCACCCATCTCGCTCATCGGGATACCGCCTTGCTGACCGCCTCTCAAATCGCCATGACAGGCGGAATTCTGACAAGGTACACCTGCCGCCAGCACCGGAAGCGGTTCCGCACCTATATCTTCGCAGAACTGGAAGTATTCATAATAACCCAGTCCCATGCTCTGATGATATCCCCAAAGGTTACGGGCAGGTTTACGGGCTTCCAGCGGTCCGATAGTATTTTTCCATTGATAGATGTTCTTCAAACCGTCACCATGAGCCACACAGCCTCCGGGGAAACGGACAAAGCGCGGGTGCATATCGGCAAGTGTCTGTGCAAGGTCGGGACGCAAACCGTTCTTTCTGCCTTTGAATGTATTCTGCGGGAAGAGAGAAATCATATCCAGTTCGATTTCACCTGCCGATTGCGGACGAAGTTCCAGACGGGTATCGGCGGACGCTTTTGCTGTCAGCACTGCTTTATACGTTTTCCACGAACGGGAAGAGACGGTAACTGTCGTTTCACCCTGTACGGTGTCGTCAGCATCTACGAGGCGTACGAGTAGTTTTCCGGACTTGCTGCCTTCCGGGATACGGGCAAACAAGGAGAAATCATACTTCTCGCCTGCTTTCAAGGCGATTCCGTCAAAACCGGTGTTGGTCAGGGCAGCTCCCGGCTGGTTCGTCTTCAAGACGGCATAATGCGGGTTGTTCGGATGGATAGGGTCCGAAGTCGATACGGTAAAGGTGGCGTTTTCTCCTTCCAGCTTCCATGAATGGGTGCTGTTCCAGTTCTTGTCCCCTTCACGGTCGGACGGGTCGTATTCGAAGTCCCGGTTTTGGATCAGTTCGGCATACAGGCCGCCGTCGGCGGAGTAGTTGATGTCTTCGAAGAAGATACCCATCAATAAGTCGCTGATTTCTTTTGTTTCTTCCGGTTGTGCTGTGACGGTGGCTTTGATCGGTTTCAGTCCGGCAAAGCGTTCTTTATCCTGTACAGGGCGTTCGCCATACAGGGAGTTACGGTATTGGTTCCGTTCGTACGTCCGGGTCAGTCCGTCCACTACCGACCAGGGCACTTGGCTGACGGTTCCCGTTTCTTCGTGTCCGGCAATCTTTGCTTTGACTCTTGTTCCTTCAAAATCGGGAGTCGTACGGGGATATTGCTGGGCTTCCCAGTAGATCAGGTCTTTTGATCTGGCCTGACCGTATCCGTCGTGGTCGTTCAACTTCCAGACACAGAGCCATTCTCCGCCGGGGAGTTGTTTCAGATTCGGATCGAGCATCTTCTTCTGCGATCCCCAACGGCTGTAATCGCAACGAAGATAGCCGTAGTTTTGTCCTATTTCAAACCAATGTTTCCCGTCCATGCTCCATGCAAAGCGGAGTCCGCTACGGCCGTCGTCACCTCGGGTGGCGTAAGCAAAAAGGGATACTGAATCGGGAGTAGCAGTCGTTTCATGCGTTGCGGCAAATGCGGCCGGCTGCAACGATAGTAGTAATACACTAAATAGTAGAAGTAAATGTTTCATGGTATAAATTATAATATAAGATCTCTGCAAAAATAGAGTATGTATTCACTAAAAAAGGTCTGATACTCTGTCATTTCCTGTTTTCCCAATGACTTCTCAGTCTGGCGGCTTCTTCTTTTGTCAAATGGATCACCGCGCCGTGTTTGGGCGACGAGAAATTAGTCGTTTTCATCACTCCTTCGTTGAAACGTCCCAAGTTCTTGAAATTCACGAAGTCGGAAGTCTCGATGAAAGCGAAGTTATGGGGGTTGATGCCGTAGACGTCATACATCAATACCCATTTGTCTTCTCCGATACGCTTCCAGAGGTTGGGAGCTTCGCAGGCCCTGGGTTCGAAGTCGTACCAGCGAGGGTCATATTCGTAATCACCGTTGATGCGGTCTGACACGGCCTGTTTGATTCCGGCGCCTCCGTCGTGCGAAACGTAGAACATGCGATACCGGTCGCCTACCTTGGTGATGTCACCGTCGATAGCCGATATTTTCTCGTTGGGATACTCGAAGAGGATTTGCGGGAGTGTCTCTATCCGGTCGAAGTCATCATTGACATAGACATAGTACAGTTTGTTCGCCTCGTTCTTGAAACGCATGGTGAAGTAAATCATCAGTTTACCTTTCTTGTCATCGTAAGTCACTTCGGGCGCCCATACGCAGCCGATTTCACCCAAACCCGCCGATAACAGGTCGAAACGGGCATTGGTACGTTTCCAATTGATCAGGTCCCATGATTTCATCAGTACGAGTCCGCGGTTGTTTCCCCACCCGTATTCTTTTCCGTCACGTTCCCATTCGGTATCACGGAAGCCGTCTTTCTGCGCATAGATGTGCAGGTCGGTCATGGAAAGGTAGAAAGCTCCGTCCGGTCCGCGGAAGATGTGCGGGTCACGGATACCTTTTTGCAGGGCGATGGTATCTCCGGCGATCACCGGTTTGCCGTCGTTCAAGGCAGTAAATGTATATCCGTCGTCACTGACGGCCATGTAAAGGCTGTGCGTTTCGTCTTTATGGAAGACCATCAAGTAAGCACCCATGTCCTTTTCCTGTGGGATGGCGTTACGGTAACGGAACTGACGGAAGCCGGCGCTGCCTTTTCCGGAGGAAAGCAGTCCGATGCGTAAAGCGTAGAAGCCGCCGTAGTTGTTATGGTGCAGCTGAGATACATCCATGTTTTCTACCAGCGTAGTCCATTCCTTGCCGTCCTTGCTGACTGCTATCCGGACACTGTTTCCCTGATTCTGTATCTTGGCGAGGAAACGTTTGCCCAACTTGTTAGGGAGGGTAAAGCTGTTTTCCGCGTTTCTGTAGATAGTGAAGTTCTTTCCGTCAGACACGACTCCAGCGTATGCCTTTTCGCTGTAATATAGAAGAAGTCCGGCTGTGTTACCCTTGCCTACGTTGACTTCCACCTGTGTTTCGTAATTCTTGTCTTCGGCGGTGGCCAGCAGTAAGCGGGCATCGGAAGGGGTACTTCCTTTCGCATCTATCCATAAGGTCTGTTTCTTGAAGCTGAGCGACTGAGGGGCATATTCTTTCCAGAAAGTCCATTGGAGTCCCGGTTCCGGTCCTTCGAAGTCATCCGAGAGGCTGAGTCCGTGTTTGATGGACGGATCGGTCTTGATGGGAGTGGCGGTGGATTTGGTACGATACCATCCATCGGCGGTCCATTCAATCGGTTCGATGAGGGTGGAGCGTCCCAGGGTGTGATAGCCTTTGGCATAGGCATGATATACGATCCACCAGTTGCCGTTCACATCGTCGATCAGTGTGCCGTGTCCTTTCGACCACCAGTTGTCATGGGCACTATAGGTATGCACTACCGGATTATAGGGAGAATTTTCCCACGGTCCGGTGACACTCTTCGAACGGGCGGCAACTGCCATGTGGCTTGTTGCCGGACCGGCCGTTCCTCCCTGTGCGGAAGTCAGGTAATAATAACCATTATGGTAATTCAGCTTCGGCGATTCCAGACACATACATTCCGTTTCCCAGTGATTGGGATATCGCCAGCCTTCGTACACTTTCTGTTTTTGGCCGATGGTGGCCAGTCCGTCGTCCGTCAGTCGGATGACTTCTCCTTTGTCAACATATAAATATCTGTTCCCCTCCTGATCGGCTATGTGTCCGGGGTCGATGCCACTCACTTTCAGGTCGATGGGTTTGCTCCACGGGCCCTTGATGTCATTTGCCCAGATCACCCAGTTTGTTCCTTTGGCCGGATAATAGATGTAGTATTTTCCTTTGTACTTCAATAAGTCGGGTGCCATTGCAGAGCCTTCGTATTCGGGCATTACACGGCAGACGGGTTCCCAGTTCATCAAGTCACGGGAGTGCCAGATGAGGAATCCGGGAGCGTAGTAAAAAGGAGAATGAGTCATGTAATAATCCTCGCCATCGCGCATGACAGAAGGGTCCGGATAGTCACCCGATAAAACGACTTTCGGGTATTCTTGCGAATAGGCCTGTACTGTTGCACAGACAAGCAAAATGAACAACAGGAGTTTTTTCATGGTATTTATTTATGGGATATTAGATGGTGCATCTGATGGCTTTACATCTTGTCGGGCTTTCCGTAGACCTTGTACAAGCGTTTCAGTTCCTTGTCAGTAATCGGCATTACGGTGCCGTGGCGCGGATGGAAGTCCATGCTAATGGCATTGTCTATGACTTTGAAATTCTCCAAATCGGTGCTTTCCGTAAACTGATACTTGCCTTTCATATATACATCGTACATCAGGATGTACTTGTCCGTACCTATCAGCGGGAAGATGCCGGCACCTTCTACAGCTTCTTTCGTCTGTTGCTTATAATCTTCCGATTCTGTCCATTGTCCGGAAGTCAGGGAGGCGGTGGTTGCTTTTTTAATTCCATTGCCGTCTCCTTCCGTTTTATAGAACAGGTGGTAAAGTCCGTCTTTATAAATGATGTCTCCGTCAATACAGGATTTGCCATTCTTCGGGAGGAACAAAGTTTTGGGTTCTCCTTCTATATCGGTGAAATCTTTGTTAGCGTATGCGTAATAAATAATGTCCGGGCCATTACCATGCTGCATTGACCAGTAGACCATGTATTTCTTCGCTTCTTTATCATAAATAGTTTGCGGTGCCCATACCCGCTTCAAATCTTCCTGATTCGGGTATTTCTTCTGGATATTCACGATGTTGGAGGTCCAGTTGACGAGATCTTTCGATTTCAACAGTACCATGGCACGGTTGGAACTCCATCCGTTGCCGGAGACCATGTCGGTTACGACCATGTAAAATGTCTTTCCGTCTTCACAACGAAGAATGTGCGGGTCACGCACTCCACCCGTAGAACTGATTTCACGGGAATCGATGACCGGTTGGTTTCCGTTTAATGCATAGTAGTTGTATCCATCGGGGCTGACAGCCATCCGGATGGCTTCCTCACTCATCCTGTTTCCGGTGAAATAGACAAACAGGTAGGCAGACTGCTGGCTGTATCCTGTCAGCACTCCTACTAAAAGGAGTGCCAGGAGTAAAGTATATTTTTTCATATTCATTTGAGAGTAAATGCTTATTTATAAAATTATCAAAAGGCCGATATTGGCTTATTATTGGTTTAATACTTGAAATCAGACGGTTTCACATAGACGCGGTATTCACGAATCATGCCCGGAAAGTCCTTTTCGGCACGGGGCAGATAACGGAAGCCCGTCACTGTTTCCACTTTGCTCAGGTCGATTACCAGTTGATGGGGGTAAGCGACATTGTCAACGGTCATCCAGAAAGTGGATTCCTGCAAGTCGAATATCTTATCCGCCGTACGGTTTCCGCTGCGTGTCTCTTCGCTATCGGCATAACGGATTTTCCAATGTTCGCGGGATACGGGTTTGCCGTCGGCTCCCAGCACATCGAACTCTGCAATAGCGGCAATATTGTTATTGGCTTGCGGAGAGAGTGCTTCCAGACAGAAGAAACGTCCTTTTACCGGAGCGTCGAAACGTACTTCCTGCCAGCCGTTGCCCGGCGTGAAGGCTCCTTCGTGCGCAACCTTTTCTCCTGTCAGTTTCAACTTTTCGCCATCCTTGCGGTGTGTTTCCGGCGCTTTCTCGCGGAGTACGTCGAGGATCGGTTTCTTCAGACCCTTGATTGATGCTTTCGTCGGACCTTTCAGGTCGAGGACGAGGATTTCATTCTCACCTTCTTTCAGCCAGCAGCCCGGTATGAAGAGTGTCTGCTGGGGACCGATTTCCCAGAAACGTCCCATCGCATGACCGTTCACCCATACCATACCTTTGCCCCATGTGCTCATGTCGAGGAAAGTGTCGCCTACTTTATCGAGTTTGAAAGATGACCGATAGTAAGCAGGCATAATCGGTAATATTTTCGTATCCTTGTAGTTCTTGTTCTTGATAAATGAGTAGTCTACGGGGAAGTTATATACAGTCCAGTTTTTCAGTTCTTTCACCTGATTGCCCGAAAGGAGTTCTACCTTTTCGGTGATTCCCTTCCGGTCGTGGATGGACTTATCAAAGTTGACACGGCCCATCGCCTCTACCAGAATATCCAGTTGCGTACCTTTCTTCAAAGCCGGCAAGGTAGTGGTAAATTCTCCTTTGCGGCGATCGAGGCGGGCCAGCAGCTTGCCGTCGGCGTAGATTTGTGCCCAGTCGTGCACTTCGGTGATTTTCAATGTAGTGCCTGAGGTTACTGCTTCGGGCAATGTGGTACGGTACAGGATTGTTCCCCACCCTTGGTTGAATTGCTCCATCGGCTGAATATCCACCGACTGCTTGGCATCCGGCAAGTTGGAGAAAAGTGGAGCTACTTTGGTAAAATGAAATTCGGGTACTTCAATGACCGGCATTGCGGCAGGAACTTCCGGCAGTGCTTCACCGGCAGGAAGATACGTTTTCAGCAGGTCGCGGAGGAGATAGTATTTCTCTGTCGTCCATCCGGCTTCGCTGATCGGGGCATCGTAGTCGTAAGAACTGCACATAGCGGAGTAGGCAGGATTGTTGGCACCACCCCAATGTCCGAAAGTCGTTCCTCCGTGAGTCATATAAAGGCTGAAGGAGATGTTGCGGTCGAGCATTTCTTTGATGCCCTGTACCATATCTTTGGCAGGACGTGTTTCATGTTTCCGTCCCCAGTGGTCGAACCATCCGCTCCAGAACTCGCTGCACATCAACGGAGTTTCCGGACGAAGTTCTTTCAGTTTCTTGAATTGCTGGTCTATATTGGCGCCTGTTCCGAAGTTGATGGTCCAGATCAGGTCGTCGAGTGCATTCCGTGTAAAGTTACTGCTCCAGTCGCATTGGAAGAGAGGTACATCGGTAAAACCGGATTCGCGCACCAAGTCGCGTACGGCAGAAACATAAGGCTTGTCAGTGCCGTAAGAACCGTATTCGTTCTCCACCTGCACCATGATAATATTTCCGCCCTTATTTACCTGTAGCGGCGCCAGTTGCTTACCGACTTCTTTCATGAAGATGCCTACCCGTTCCATATAATAAGGATCGAGCGTGCGCAGTGCCACATCTTTCTTCTTCAGCAACCACCAGGGCAGGCCGCCCATTTCCCATTCCGCACACACATACGGACCGGGGCGGACGATGACATACATTCCGTGTTTCTGAGCGGCACGACAGAAGGCAGCGATATCATTCTGACCTGTAAAGTCAAACTTGCCTTCTTCCTGTTCGTGTATATTCCAGAAGATATAAATACAAATAGTGTTCATTCCCAACGCCTTACACATCTCAATACGATGATCCCAATAGGCTTGCGGAATACGGGTATAGTGCAGTTCGGCAGCTTTTACTACGAACGGCTTCCCGTCCAGCAAGAAAGTATTCTTGCCTGCCTCAAACTTACGGGCAGTAGTCTGCGCCTCTGCACTACTGAAAAAGATGACTGTAAAAAGTACTAGTAAAGCAATAAATCTGTGTCTCATGGCTTTTATCTCAATATAGAATTATAATTATATATAGTATACGGCAAAGATAGGCGATTCACCTAAACCGCAGGTACCAATTATCATTCAAAAAAGGTTAGAAATAAAGCAAAATCCCCTGAGACAGATTATTTTTAAAGGAAATACGACCTTTTGTTGACAGGTTACTTGTGTCTGTACCCGCCCCTCCGGTCGATTTCCTTTATAGTATGAATGTTTTTCTTTCTTGTGTTTTTTCTTCCATTTAGAAGAGTTTTCTTCTCCTCAGAGCTGTTTTTATAATCCAGCCCCGATGAATCAATTATCTTCTTCGTCTTTAAACATTTGTTTAATTAGATCAATATTATCATCATAATCATTACCCGATAAAGTGATGACATCTGCCAAACCTACAATATTCGAATCTGAATCATAAGTGGTCAGCAAACAGTACATTTCACGTCCTGTGGCGTCTTCTTCAATATGAAGTTGTACCGGTTCACTTCTTCCTCCGGGAAGGTCTGCCAGATATTCAAAGTTCCTGGATAAGAAAGCTTCCACTATCTTCGCAGGGTTTGTCTCATCACGCTTAAACTTCTTGACTCCCATACTCTTGACTTTTCCTCCACTTTGAAAGTTGTATATATCAAAGTTATTCAGATAGGCAGCTATCAGGCAAACCAGTGTCATGATGATTCCGGCTGTACGCACCAACCAGCCTGCCAATGGAAGCAAACCGGGAAAAATAGCCAGAACGGCTCCTACCACGGCCAAACCTAAATATAACACAGGTTTCAGATTGTTCTTTCTTTTTTCAAATTTAGTCGGGTTGGCGGCATAATACTCGCTGATGTAACTGTAGTACTTGTTGTTCTTTTGTTCCATAATTATGTGTTTTTGTGATTAAACTATCTTGATCAATTTACCATTTGATTTGCACCCAAGGGCTCTTAGGATTAGACAACAGATCGTCTGCCATTCCCTTCATTCCTAAATTGTGAGCATTGGTCCCTCCCCAGATAGCCCTGCCAATAACATAACTCATCGCCATATCGTGCCATGATGTAAAAGAAGAATGAGCCAGTTCATACGCCTTGTCGATATAATTCCACGCTTCCATTTCTGAGATATATTTCATATCGCAGCAGGCACGGGCAACAAAATTAATTCTGCCGGCATCCCAGCCAATCACTCCATAGCGGGCTATATCTTCTTTAGAAGTAATCACTTCATAAGCTATCAACTCCTCATAGACCTCTTTCAAATTTTGCAGTTGCCCGACAGCTTTTTCATAATCTTCCTGACTCTCCATGTTCTGCTGGAAAATATCGTCTTGCGCATTTTCATCGTCAAGCAAAAAAGCCTCATAAACAAACGGAAAGTAGTAATCGTAACCTTTCCGGCACAAATCATCCAATGTTTCGCGGGCATCATGAGCATTATTTATTCCCCACCATTCACCAAGAATAGTAGGCAACTTATCTTTGATATCCAACGAGAGAGTGTTCAGATATCCGCCTTGCTGCAAGGCATACAATGAACCTATAGACAGTTTTTTATACTGTTCTACGGATAATTTTGATTTTGATTTAAAACGAGGCCCCCGAAAAGCTCTTATAATAGTACGGACAAATGGCCATACCTTCATATAAAGAAAAGAAAGGACCATTACTCCGCCTACGACCCAAGGCATCCAACTCATGTCTGTCATAAATAGTGTTTTTGTTTTATTGTTAATACTAATTCAATCTTAATTCCTCTGCCACTTTGCAGGACAGGCTGATATCATTATATATGTCCTCAAGCAGCTTCCCGTCATTCAACGCACTTGGACGCACACATAAAAAACCGGAAGGCATCACGGCGGCATAGTAGAAAGTACCTCTGCTGAACGAAAGCATGATATCACATCCGAAAGTCTGGTGCAGCGCCGTCATATGACGCATCATCGCAGGAGTGAGCAACATACGTGCTTCTACTTCATCATCGGCATAAACGGCAAAATAGTTCTCAAACTCCTGATCTTCCAATTGCACCAGTCGGGCACTATAGCGCTTCTTCAACCCCTGGATATTCTTCGCCAGATATCCGATCTTTTGTTCCAGGTGATCGGGCAATATGATAATATTTCCTTTGAATCGCTTGTCTATCTTACACCAGCCAAACATCCCCCGAAAATTGTGCGGACTGCTATCCAGCCGCGAAGCAAACAGCGGACGAAGCACAAAACGGTAGATCATGACAAAATATCCCAATACAGGATTGTACTGCAACTTGTTCAACAGCCCGTAAGACACGCCGATATCCGCCACATGCAAAGAGTGCTCGCCGTGCGGAAACTGGATATATCCATACGTATTGGCTGCCAGTGCCGGATCAGAAAAAGAGGCGGAAAAGAGTTTGCTGTCTCTCAATATCCGGCTGTCTACCTGAGAGGAAGCCGAGAAATAAACGGTAGGAAACAGGGTAGACATAATGTGCTGCATAGCCTCCGACTCCCGTTCCTGAAAGTTCGCCATGCAGCGAGTGAAAACGAAGTTGACCACTATAAATCCAATGAATACTGGTATTATATACTGCGTAAACTGCATATAGTTCTCAAGACCTATATAAGATACAAGCGCACCGCCAAACAGCACAAACATAAACCAGCAGAATACAAAAAGATAAACTGCAATACTTCCTGTTCGTACCACCTTTCTCCAACCATTTACCCGTAAAAGCTCCGAACGAAGCTGTTCTGATAATTTCTTAAAATCAATTGTGTCCATATTCGTATTATCTGAGAAGTTCGGCGACATTTACATTCTGTTGTTCCGGTTCGGGAATATCAATCAGTTCTTCCTGATGGTGCCCTTGCTGACGGGCTACAACGGAAGAAGGAAACATCTCGATGGAATTATTGTAGTCTGTTACTGCCGCATTATAGGTGCGCCGGATGGCTTGCAGTTGCAATTCCATGCCCTCAATACTGTTTTGCAGGCGATGGAATTGTTCATTTGCTTTCAGTTCAGGATAATTCTCGACCGACAACTGTAATTTTGATAACAGGCCAGACAGCTCATTGCCATTTTTTATTTGTTCGGCTTCCTGTGAAGGTTGGAAAGAATGTGAACGAAGTTCCGTGATGCGGGTAAGAATTTCATTTTCATGACCCATATATGACTTAACGGCGGCCACCAAATTAGGTATCATGTCATTCCGCTGCTTTAATGCCACGCAAATACCGCTACGACATTGCTTCACCCTGTTTCGCTTAGCTATCAAATTGTTGACTGCCCAAATATACCAGAGTGCGATTAACAGTATAAGTCCCGACCCAAAATATATAATTCCCATGCTTTTACTTTTGTGTGTATATCAGTTTTCAATAGTTATATCGTAGCTATTAAGACACAGGCAAAAGTAAACAGCATCTCACAAATTTGCAAACAAAGAGGGGGTATAAATACAGGTAAATAAAAATCAGATAATACGTTAATTAATAAAGTATTAGTTAAACAGAAGACGGGGTATAGCAGGGTATATTTATAAAATTCAAGGGGTAGTATTATAGTAATGGTCAGAAGATGATGCCCATTTTATGTCCATCATCTTCTGACCATTACTTAAGTCTGTTCAAAGCCAGTGTCCTACAATCCGCTGAAATCGACTCCCTCAAATACGAGTGAAGGGATTCGCCAGGAAGAGTTCAGACGCGGGTCGTTTCCGGTTGCAACCAACGAGTTCCATAAGGTAATCAGGTTACCGGTAACATTCATTTCGGATACCGGCTGCGTCAGTTTTCCGTTCTCGATCAGGAAGCCTTCGATACCATAAGAGAAATCTCCGGTCGAACTGTTGCTGTTACCACCATTAAAGCCCGTAACGAGGATACCTTTTTCCACTCCGGCAATCAGTCCATCCAGATTCTTATCTCCCGTTTCCATGACCAGAATGGATGAGCCGCTGATAGTCGGATCGACTCCCATCTTCTTAGCATTGTAGGTATCAATGAAATAGGTATTCAGTACTCCCTTGTCAAAGATGGAGCGACGTTCCGTAGCAATCCCTTCATTGTCGAAATAGCGGGCGCCGGAGGCTTTCACCAAATGAGGTTCGTCCGTCAAAGTCAGCCGGTCACTGGCTATCTTTTCATTCAGTTTATTCAGCAAGAAAGAGTTTTTCTGTTGCAAAGCCGAGCCGTTCAGCGCACTCATCATCGGACTTAGCAAACGGCTGGAGTTCATCGGATCGACTACCATCGTATATTTGCCGGACTGTACTTTCTTTTGTCCCAGTTTGCGCAATACGCGTTCCAGCGCTTTCTGACCGATTCCTTTCTTGATCAGATCGTTCATATAAAGCGACGATTCATACCAGTAAGCAGAAGGACGCGCTTCTCCTTCCCCTCTGATCGTGATGTCGGCAGAGAGTGAGTACCACGTACTTTTTGTTTCTCCTTCGAAACCGTTGCTGATCAGGCGGTAAGCAAAGTCCTCGCCATCGCCATAGGAAGAACCGACAGAGATGATCCGTTCGTCCTTGCCTAGTGCTTCTTCCGCTACGGCTTTCGCCATCTCTATTTTATCGTCCGGATTTAAGGATGCGAACTTGGCATCATATAGCTTTAAGTCCGGTTTCCCACCTTTATAGTAACGGGAAGGGTCTGCCAATACACGCGCCTCATCTTTAGCCAGATAGCGTGTAGAGTCTATTCCGTTTTTGATAAATGTTTCGAGTTCTTTCCGGTTCAGGCGGTTGGTAGAGATACTACCATAACGTCCGTCCACATACAGGGAAAGGCTTAATCCGCCTTCCGATGCCTGTTGCAATCTGTCCATCTTCGCGTCGCGCAGTTCGAAAGAAGTGTTCGAAGAAGAGTATAAAAGGACTTTTGCTGCCTGGCAGCCATTCTTCAAGGCATAGTCCATCGCCCACTGTGCCAGTTTCTTATTTTCGTCTGTAATCATAGGTTCGTCTTTTTAAAGTAAGCATTTACTTCTAGTTCTCTCCACCGACAGTCAGTTTGCTAACCAAGGCTGAAGGCATACCGCAAGTCACCGGACAGGATTGTCCGTCTTTTCCGCAAGTCCATGTACCGTTGTCGATCTTCGCGTTGGTAGCTACCATCGTGATATCCGCCAAAGCTTTCGGACCGTTACCGATAATATTAATGTCCTTGATCGGTTGCGTCAGTTTACCGTCTTCGATCATGTAGCCCGACTTCACAAAGAATGTAAAGTCGCCGGCACCGATCTGTACCTGACCGTTCGTAAAATTATCTACAAAGATTCCCTTCTTTACAGAAGATATGATATCCGATTCGTTCACATTTCCGGCTTCCATATATGTGGCACGCATACGGGGTATCGGCATATTGCGGAACGATTCGCGACGTCCGTTGCCGGTTGGTTCCACTCCGTAATGCTTTGCACTGATACGGTCGTGCAGATAGCTGGTCAGTACTCCGTCTTTGATCAGATAAGTTTTCTGTCCTTCGGCACCTTCATCGTCGAAGTTCACCGAGCCCCGATTGAACGGAATCGTACCGTCATCCACCACGTTGATATGTTCGTTGCAGACTTTCTTATTCAGCTGATCGGCAAATATGGAAACATTCTTCCGGTTAAAGTCCGCCTCAAAAGTATGTCCGATAGCCTCGTGAAGCAAGATGCCCGATCCTCCGGCACCCATGACAACAGGCATTTCACCGCCTTTGGGTTTGATAGCCTTGAACAGAAGAGAAGTCTGGTCTACCGCTTCGCGGGCAATTACGTCCACTACCTCGTCCGACAGGAAATCGAATCCTCTGCGATAAGCACGGGCAGCGTAGCCGTTCTCCGTCTTTCCGTCTTCTTCCATGATGCACACTGCCCCCAGCGTCACCATCGGACGGTAATCGTAGAACATCACTCCCTCCGAGTTGCAGAAGAAGATATGCGAAGTGGTATCGCTCTGACTTGCCTGTACTTTATGTACCCTTTTGTCCAAAGCGAAAATCCGGTCGTTCAGTTTTTGTAGATAAGGCATCTTATCTTTCAGGCTGACTTCCTCCCACGGGGAAGCAACGGTATAGTAGTTCTTCTTCAGTTCCTTTTCAGTGAGATTCAGCGGTTTGTTGCCTTTGTTGGCAGAAGCGATGCGAGCGGCAGTACGGGCAGCTTTCAGCATATCCTCCACAGTAATATTCTCCACGTAGGCATAGCCACTCTGGTCTCCAATCAGTACACGGACTCCGACTCCATAGTCAATATTCGAATAGCTGTTGTTCACTGCACCATCCATCAGGCGGATGCTGTTGGTTATCGTGTGTTCAAAGAAGAGGTCGGCATAGTCGCCTCCTTTCTCCAATGCTGCGGCAAGCACCTTCTTCAAGTCTGCCTCGCTTACTCCGAAATGATTCATAGCCAAAGCAACTGCTGCTTTCTTGTC
This sequence comes from Bacteroides sp. MSK.20.82, assembly GCF_019052485.1. Classification (NCBI taxonomy): domain Bacteria; kingdom Pseudomonadati; phylum Bacteroidota; class Bacteroidia; order Bacteroidales; family Bacteroidaceae; genus Bacteroides; species Bacteroides sp. MSK.20.82. Next base: position 15,193 of record NZ_JAHQUN010000014.1, on the reverse strand, counting down.
AGCTCCTTCGCCGCCCAATGCACCCGGGGTAGTCAGAGCCATAGCAGAACCTGTCGCCAATGATCCGAGTAGAGCTATACCTCCGGTTTTTAGAAAATTTCGTCTGTCCATGTTCACTTATATTTAGTTTCAGTTTTCTTTTGTCAGCAGACTTTCCAGTTCTTCGGCATTCAGACGAAGATAGAATTGTCCGCGATAAGCTACAGAAATAGCTCCTGTCTCTTCGGAGACGATGATGGCGTGCGCATCCGATTTCTGCGAGATGCCCATAGCCGCACGGTGACGCAAACCCAGTTCTTTCGGGATGTTCAGGTCGTGAGAGACTGGCAGGATACAGCCTGCGGCTTTGATCCGTTTTTTGCTGATAACCATTGCCCCGTCGTGCAGAGGACTGTTCTTAAAAAATATATTCTCAATCAGACGCTGGCTGATAGCCGCATCTATAATTTCTCCCGTACGGACCACTTCGTCCAGCGGAGTGGTATGCTCGATCACGATCAATGCGCCTACTTTCTGCTTTCCCATGCTCAGGCAAGCCATTACCACCGGCATGATATCATCATGTTTCAAGGCTTCTTTCCTCGCCCCGCTGAAAAAATGCGCCAATGCACTGACATGCCGATGCGAGCCCAGCGTCAAGAGGAAACGACGAATCTCATCCTGAAAAAGGACGATCAAAGCAATCACACCCACATTCATCAAGGTATCGAATATGGAGCCCAGCAGTTTCATCTCCAGAATCTGAGTGACCACCAGCCAAATCAGGATAAAAACCAGAATGCCGGTAAAAACCTTGATAGAGCCGGAGGCCTTCATCAGTTTGTAGGTGTAGTACAACAGAAGGGCGACCAGCAGTACATCGATAAAATCTTTTATGCCAACGTCAAAAAACACGGTACTTATTACTTATTACAAGTTATTAATTCACAAACGACAAGAGAGTATCACCAACGGATAATGCCATTCTATCATTTGCCATATTCACTCTCAGTTCTCAGTTTATCCACAATCCGGACGGCTTCCACCGCTTCGCGCACGTCATGCACCCGAAGAATGTTCGCTCCTTTCATTAACGCAACGGTATCCAGTACGGTTGTTCCATTCAATGAATCCTGCGGAGTTCCTCCCAATAGTTTATAAATCATTGATTTCCGGGAAACACCGACTAACAGTGGAAGTTCGAAAATGCTGAACTCTTCCAGGTGAGCCATCAACTCATAATTATGCTCCAGTGTCTTCCCAAAACCAAAACCCGGATCGAGTATAATGTCTTTCAGACCCAATTCACGAAGTTGTTGCACCTTGCGAGCAAAGTACATGAACACTTCCTTCATCAAATTATCATAATGGGGTTCTTTCTGCATATTTTGGGGAGTTCCCTGCATGTGCATCATGATATAAGGCACTCCCAGGCGGGCCACAGTCTCAAACATCCGGTTGTCCATCTCACCGGCAGCGATATCATTGACGATAGCTACGCCATACTCCTCCACACACTGTTCGGCTACATCCGCCCGGAAAGTATCGACCGAAACGATAGCATCCGGATGATTCCGGTTTACGATCTCCAGTCCGGTACGTAAGCGGTTCATTTCTTCTTCGGCGGTGATGTGTTCGGCGTTCGGGCGCGAGGAGTAAGCTCCGATATCAATGATAGAGGCTCCTTCATCGATGATCTGCCGTGCCCTCGCTGCAATTTCCTCCTGCGTCTGCATCCGGCTGCCGGAATAAAAAGAATCGGGTGTCACATTGAGAATACCCATCACTTGCGGAGTAGCAAGATCGAGCAGACGTCCTTTCACATTTATATAAGTTGGAGAGATCAATTTCATTCTTGATTATATTCCAGTTAGACTGTTGCAAATGTAGATAAAAAAAGCAAGTATTCGTATTAAAATTAGGAAATAAACGTATATTTGCAATCAATAGCAATCAATAGAACTACCGAAAACGAATACCATGAGCCGATTGTCCCGAATTATCTTAGGATACCTTGTCTCTTTTTTGTTCATCGTTATTCCTGCAAAAGCCCAGAAAGAAGCTGAAGTTTATAACGTTGATTCCTCTTTGTATGCCTACTATCAGCGTTGCCAGGAACATTTGCTGGAACCGGTCGTGCTGAGTATGTCCGATACGCTGTTCCGTATGGCTAGCGGACAAAACGACCAGCGGATGCAGGCGGTAGCTCTCTCCACCCGGCTGGACTATTATTATTACCAGGCCAATAATGAAGACAGCATCATTTTTTATACCAATAAGGTAAAACAATTCGCTAAAGAAATACAGCAGTCCAAGTACTACTATTTCGCCTGGGCCAACCGGCTGATCCTATATTACCTGAAAACCGGAAGGAGTAACATCGCCCTCTATGAAGCCGAAAAAGTGCTGAAAGAGGCACAAGCCGAGGACAACAAGACCGGACTCATGTACTGCTACAACATCATGTCGCAGATTTACACAATCAAGAACTTTGATGTCATGGCGTCCGAATGGCGCGTGAAAGAAATCGAACTGACCGAAAAATACAAATTAGAAAACTATAATATCAGTAATACTTACGCTCAACTTGCCAATTACTACATTACGCATCATCAGCCGGAACCAGCGCTGGAAGCACTGGAAAAAGCAGTAAAAACAGCCAACTCCGCCAGCCATAAAATACTGGCAAAGCTGACATACGTAGAGTATTACAGTGAATTTAAAGATTTCTCAGCAGCGGAGAAGATGCTGAAAGAATGCAGGGAACTGTTCGACCAGGACAAAAGGCTGGACTCACTCAAAAAAAGGTTTTACCGCACAGAGGCTTTCTACTACCAGCGCAGCAAACAGTTCGTCAAGGCACTGGAAGCTGTCGAGAAGCAGAAAACCGAAGAGCAACGGCTGAATGAGTACGCCATGAGCAGCGGACAATACCGCCTCAAAGGAGAAATCTACAGACAGATGGGCAGACCGGATGAAGCGGTGAAATTTCTGAAAAAGTATATTGAAGTAGACGATTCTTTGAAAATAGCCAATGAACAACTGGCGAGCAGCGAATATGCCACGCTGCTAAATGTAGAAAAGCTCAATGCGGAGAAAAAGGAATTAATGCTTCGGACAAAAGAAAAGGAGTTGAGCAATAAAACGACGCTGATTTTTTCATTGATCATCCTGTTAGCCATCCTCTTCTTGTTCTTATATCGGGAAAGCCGTCTGAACCGGAGGCTGAAGGCCTCGGAAAGTGAATTAAGAAATAAGAACGAAGAACTGACTTATTCGAGAGAAGAACTGCGCAAAGCCAGAGATCAGGCAGAAGCGACCAGCCAGATGAAAACGACTTTTATTCAGAGTATGTCTCACGAAATACGGACACCGCTCAATTCGATCATAGGCTTCTCACAAGTATTAAGTGACCACTACGGCAATGAGGAAACGAAAGAATTCGTCAACATCATCAAAGCCAACACGGACGATCTGCTTCGACTCGTGACCGATGTGCTCGCATTGTCGGAGCTCGACCAATATAACAAGCTCCCTACAAATATCCAAACGGATATCAATATGATCTGCCAGCTATCTATCGAAGTAGCTAAAATGCAGAAACAAGACACAGTCGAATTCCTTTTCAAACCGGAAAGGGAAAAACTAATCATACTCAGCAATCCGGAACGCATTTCGCAGTTACTTGCCAATCTGGCACACAATGCGATCAAATTCACGACTCATGGCAGCATCGAACTGACTTATTCGGTATTGGAAGCAGAAAAGAAACTCGAGATCAGCGTTACCGACACCGGTATAGGAATCCCTAAGGAGAAACAGGAAAAAGTATTCGAACGCTTCTACAAAATGAACTCCTTCTCACAGGGCACGGGCCTCGGACTGTCGATCAGCCGGACGATTGCCGAAAAGTTAGGAGGCAGCCTCCACATCGATTCATCCTATACGGACGGGTGCCGGATGGTGCTGACTCTTCCTTTGGTATATGCTGAGTAAAAAACGCTTCTGACCGATACCAAATCCGAAAGAATAGCCTATCTTTGCAACATTTAAAAATAAAAGCTCAGGCTATGAAACTTTCTGCTCTTTACCAGATATTTCTGGATTGCCAATTAGTGACGACCGATAGTCGGAACTGTCCTGAAGGATCACTGTTTATCGCTCTGAAAGGCGAGTCATTCAATGGAAACGCTTTTGCCGGAAAAGCATTGGAAACCGGTTGCGCCTATGCTGTCATCGACGAATCCGAATACGCGATTGAAGGCGATCAACGATATATACTCGTAGACGACTGCCTGCAAACATTGCAGCAGCTTGCCAATTACCACCGCCGCCAGCTGGGTACACGAGTAATCGGTATCACTGGTACCAACGGCAAGACGACTACGAAGGAACTGATCTCCGCCGTACTCTCTCAGAGCCACAACATTCTTTATACGCTAGGTAATCTGAACAACCACATCGGCGTGCCCTCTACCCTGCTCCGCCTGAAAGCGGAACACGACCTTGCCGTCATCGAGATGGGCGCCAATCATCCGGGAGAAATCAAATTCCTCAGCGAAATCGTAGAGCCGGACTGCGGTATCATCACCAATGTAGGCAAAGCCCATTTGGAAGGCTTCGGTTCTTTCGAAGGTGTGATAAAAACCAAAGGAGAACTTTATGACTTTCTCCGTAAGAAAGAAGGTTCTACCGTCTTTATCCATCACGACAATGCTTATCTGATGAACATTGCCGAAGGACTGAACCTGATCCCTTACGGCACCGAAGATGACCTTTACGTAAACGGACGAATCACCGGCAACTCCCCTTATCTCACTTTCGAATGGAAAGCGGGCAAGGATGGTAAATCCTATCAGGTTCAGACGCAACTGATCGGAGAATACAACTTCCCCAATGCACTGGCTGCCATCACCATCGGTCGCTTCTTCGGAGTGGAAGATGCAAAGATCAACGAAGCCTTAGCCGGATATACACCACAGAACAACCGCTCGCAACTAAAGAAAACGGACGATAACACACTGATCATCGACGCATACAACGCCAATCCGACCAGCATGATGGCTGCCTTACAGAACTTCCGCAACATGGAAGTTCCTCACAAAATGCTCATCCTTGGTGATATGCGCGAACTGGGTGCCGAAAGCGCTGCCGAACATCAGAAGATAGCAGACTACCTCAAAGAATGCGCGTTCGAAAAAGTATGGCTGGTAGGAGATCAGTTTGCAGCAGCAGAGCACTCCTTCCAAACCTATCCCAACGTACAGGAAGTAATAAAGGAACTGGAGGCCGACAAGCCGAAAGGATACACTATCCTGATCAAAGGGTCCAACGGAATTAAACTCAGTTCGGTTGTAGATTATCTATAATATCGCTGTTAATTTCTCAAAGTATTCTCATGCCTTTGAAAAAAAATTCTCACCACGATGAGAAAAAATACTCATGCCTATGAGAATATTTTCTCACTGCAATGAGAATTTTTTCTCATAGGCATGAGTATGATTATGCATTACTACAGTCTTCTATTCCCTTCTCATCATTCGCGGACGAACCACATAATAAGCCACTAAACTGGCAAGGATGGCACCCACCGAGTTGGCGGCAAAGTCCAGCCAGTCTCCTCCCCGATAAGTCGTGCAATATTCTTGCAGCAATTCCACACAGCCGCTGAACAGTATGGGACAGAGGAATGCCCCTACCCATGCGTGCCATAACGGTGCGTCATCACGACGATGCGCCCGCAGAAATTCCAGCCATAACATACCTGACATACCAAAGTACATACAGATGTGAACTAATTTATCTAAGTTAGGGATTTCATTCAAGTCCGTTTTAGGAGGTTTGAAGAAAGACAGATAAATCACAGTTAAGATGATAAAAAGTGAAATAGGATATTTCTTAATATAAGATAGCATATCTAAATAAAATTACGATTCCGGTACAAATATAACTATCATTTTCTATATTTGCATTTTAATACGTACATTTTATAACGATTTGTAAGACAAAACAAGATTTATGACGAAAATTGATAGAGCGAACTTCGGAAGTAAATTAGGCGTAATACTTGCTTCCGCCGGCTCGGCAGTAGGATTGGGAAACATCTGGAGATTTCCCTATGAAACGGGTAATCACGGTGGCGCAGCCTTTATACTGATCTATTTAGGATGCGTTTTTCTTTTGGGACTTCCCATTTTGATTGCCGAATTCCTAATCGGACGCCGTTCGAGGGCAAATACAGCGGGAGCCTATCAGAAATTAGCTCCCGGCACTCATTGGCGCTGGGTGGGACGCATGGGAGTCCTCGCAGCTTTTCTGATTCTCAGTTATTATTCCGTAGTGGCAGGATGGACGCTGGAGTATGTGTATGAAGCTCTTACGAACGGCTTTACGGGTAAGACTCCCACAGAATTCATCTCTTCCTTCCAGCAGTTCTCCAGCAGTCCGTGGCGACCGGTCTTGTGGTTGGTTCTGTTTCTGTTGGTTACTCATTTTATTATTGTCAAAGGCGTGGAGAAAGGTATCGAGAAATCTTCCAAGATCATGATGCCGACTCTGTTCATTATTATATTGATACTTGTAATCTGTTCGGTTACCCTGCCGGGAGCAGGTGCGGGTATCGAGTTTCTGCTGAAACCGGATTTCAGCAAGGTGGACGGAAATGTATTTCTGAGTGCGATGGGACAGGCTTTCTTCTCCCTTAGCCTAGGGATGGGATGTCTCTGCACCTACGCTTCTTATTTCAGCAAAGAAACCAATCTGACCAAGACAGCATTCAGCGTAGGGATTATAGACACGTTTGTGGCGGTATTGGCAGGCTTCATTATCTTTCCGGCCGCATTCTCCGTAGGGATACAACCGGACGCGGGTCCGAGCCTTATCTTTATCACACTGCCCAATGTATTCCAGCAGGCATTCAGCGGAGTACCGATATTGGCCTATATCTTCTCCGTCATGTTCTACGTATTGCTTGCCATGGCAGCACTGACTTCCACCATTTCCCTGCACGAAGTGGTCACCGCTTATCTGCACGAAGAATTCAACTTCACACGCGGCAAGGCAGCCAGACTGGTGACCGGAGGATGTATCTTCTTAGGTATCCTTTGTTCTTTGTCGCTCGGAGTGATGAAAGGATTCACCATCTTCGGATTGGGAATCTTTGACTTATTCGACTTTGTCACGGCTAAGATCATGCTGACACTCGGCGGTCTGTGCATTTCCATCTTTACCGGATGGTATCTCGACAAGAAAATCGTCTGGTCGGAGATCACCAATGACGGTTCGCTGAAAGTTCCCGTATACAAACTGATCATCTTTATATTAAGATATATTGCACCGATTGCCATCTCTCTGATCTTTATCAATGAGTTGGGACTTATCAAACTATAATGTGGAAAGACTTTTTTTATTTTACTAAAACCGAACGACAAGGCATTATCGTCCTTGTCGTTCTTGTTATAGGGGTATACACAATCCCCGCACTCTTGCAGGCTTTCTCCGGACCGGAGAAAACCGACCCGACTGAACAGGCGAAATCCGAAAAGGAATATAATGAATTTATCTCTTCCATAAAAGAAGCAAAGCAGGACAAGAAATATCCAGTTTACAGAGGCAAGTATTCATCGCCCGCCTATCCGAAAAAAGAAATTAGACCGGCAGCGTTCGATCCGAATACCGCCGACTCCGCCACTTTCCTCAGTCTCGGCTTGCCTACCTGGATGGCGGGCAATATTCTGCGATACCGCAGAAAGCAAGGCAGATTCCGACGTCCGGAAGACTTTCGGAAAATATACGGGCTGACGGAAGAACAATACCGGACTCTTCAACCGTATATACGCATTACCGAAACACCGGTCCTTCAAGATACCAGCCGGATATTAGTAGTACAAGCGACTGCGCCATATGATACTTTAATGAAATACCCGCCGGGCACTATCATCGACCTTAATCAGGCGGATACCACCGAACTTAAAAAGATTCCGGGGATCGGAAGCCGGATTGCCCGATCGATTGTAAACCGTCGCCGGTTATTGGGAGGATTCTATCAGATAGAACAGTTAGGGGAGATTCGGTTAAAAGCGGAAAAGCTCCGTTCGTGGTTCTCCGTGGATGCCGGAAAGATTCACCGGATCAACATCAATAAGGCAAGTGTAGAGCGAATGATGCATCATCCGTACATCAGCTATTATCAAGCCAAGGTCATTGCAGAGTACCGGAAGAAGAAGGGGAAAGTAAGAGACTTGAAACAACTGATGCTTTACGAGGAATTCACACCCGCAGATTTCGAACGAATGGCGCCTTATGTTTGTTACGACTAGAATCGTATTTGTTGTGATATATAAAAAAAGATGCATTCCTATCACACCAGACAAGAATGCATCACACACAAACAAAACAAACACTCTACTGACATCTTCACAGACTTACGTAGAGAAGCGACTATAAATATATAGCTAAAAGATTGAACTCACACAATCTTCTAGTGATTTGGTATCCATTTTTAGAAGTTTGGTTTCCTTATTAATCTTTTTTAATTGTGCCATCCACCATATGTACCGTTCTATCGGTGATTTTGGCCAGTCCTTCATCATGGGTAACGATGACGAAAGTCTGTCCCAACCGGTCCCTCAGGTCGAAGAACAATTGGTGTAAATCTTCTTTACTATGTGTATCGAGACTTCCGGAAGGTTCGTCCGCAAGGATGACTGCCGGATGGTTAATCAAGGCACGTGCTACGGCCACCCGTTGCTTCTCTCCTCCCGACAGTTCGTTCGGCTTATGGGAAGCACGGTCGGTGAGTCCCATGAAAGCCAGTATCTCCATAGCACGTTCGTTTGCTTCCTTAGACGATACTCCGGCGATAAATGCGGGGATCATCACATTCTCCAACGCGGTAAACTCCGGCAGAAGCTGATGAAACTGAAACACAAAACCGATATTCTTATTGCGGAAAGCGGACAGTTCTTTCTCCTTCATCCGGCTGACTACCGTTCCGTCAATCGCCACCGTGCCCGCATCCGGTTCGTCAAGCGTTCCCATGATCTGTAAGAGAGTCGTTTTTCCGGCTCCGCTAGGTCCTACGATACTGACGATCTCACCTTTATTGATTTCCAGGTCAATGCCTTTCAGCACCTGCAAAGAACCAAAACTCTTGGTTATTCCTTCTAATTTTATCATAATAGCTTCTTAGATTCGTTTAATGACATATTCCGCCAGATAGCAGCCGAAGACTGCCGGCATATAGCTGACCGTTCCGCAGGTCGATTTCTTATTCCGTTCGTCATCCGTGAGCAATACCGCTTTCGGGTCCGCCTGTTCGGTACTGAATACGACTGGAAGTTTACGCTTTACTCCCATTTTCTGCAAACGCTTCCGCACCGCTTTGCTGAGTCCGCAGTGATAGGTATCCCAAAGATCGGCAAAGCGAATCTGCGCAATATCGCTCTTCGCGCCTGCGCCCATGCTGGAAACAATCTTTATATGACGCTTCATCGCTTCATAGATCAGAAAGCATTTGGGGCTGATCGTATCGATGGCATCCACTATGAAGTCAAACTTAGCGGAATCCAGCAGTTCGGGGATATTCTCGTCTTTCAGGTAGACGGGTAAAACGGTCAGTTCAATATCCGGATTGATGTCTTTGTAGCGTGCCGCCAACACTTCCGCTTTCGGCATCCCCAGGGTGGAATGCATGGCAGGAAGCTGACGGTTCATATTGGTAGGCTGCACGGTATCCGCGTCTACAATCGTCATCCTGCCTACCCCAGCCCGGCAAAGCATTTCGGCAGCATACGCCCCCACGCCTCCCAGCCCGACAACCAATACATGCGAAGCACGGATACGCTTCATTTTCTCTTCTCCCAACAGGAGTTCTGTCCGTTGTTGCCAGTTATTTTCTTCCATCAGCTTTTCTTAAACCATTTATAAAACCATTTGCCCACCTTTTCATAATGCTGCGATTCGTTGTAACCACGCGGGTCGGAGAAAGACACAATCTCCTGCGGATCGCCGAACTGGTCGGGGTACAGGATAATCAGACTGTTGTTGGAGAAATACTTGCTCAACTGTGCCGGCAGACGTTCAAAGGACGGATCATACGAGATAGAACCCCGACGGGCAGAGATGACAACGAATAAATGATCGTAGTTCACCTGTCCGGTCAGCAGCAGAAGGTCGCCCCACTCTTCGAGCAGAGAAAATTCGGTCGGGGTACCGCTGAATTTCTTCTTCACCAGTTGTTGCAGACGCATCAGTGTACGTTCGTTGGCAAAGAAGTGCACACGGCAGCCGAGAATGCTTCCCATCCGGCAGAAATGCTCTACCCATTTGGAAAAACCGGTTTCAAATTCGGCTTTGGGCGGAACGGCGATGATGATGCGGCGGAGCGTATTGACCGGCATCAGGAATTTGGCTATCATCACTTCGCGGTGAGTACCTTTCAGCAGGCTTTCGGCAAGGTTGCCAAAGAAGGAATCGACGATATTCGCCTTGCGGTGCAGACCGATCACTACATCCGTAGCTTCATATTCCTTAATCGTATGTATAATCCCCGAAGCAATGTTCAGATCGTAGCGGCTTACCATCGTCACTGGCACATCGGCGGCGGCGGCAATCATGGCGGCTTTTTCGAGATTCCGCTTGCCTTGCAGTTCCTTATTCTCCGAGCTGTTATTGTCATTAATCACATTCAGGGCAATCATGCCATTCTTCTGCTTGGCATCCTTGATCACCAGGGCGAGATTCACCAGGTTCTCAATCGTTTCCGGATTAGCTACCGGAATCAGAATCTGCTCCATCGCTTTCTTCGCTCCCTTATCTTCGGGCTGCGCATCTTCGTTCAGTGCAAACCGGCGGGCGGAACGTTCCGTTACCAGCGAACTGATGACACAGGTGAAAAGGATCATCACGACCGTACCGTTCAGTACGTCATCATTGAGCAGACGCTCTCCGTTTTCCATGATAATTTCGTGCCCGATCAGCACCGCTGCCAGCGTAGCCGCCGCCTGTGCATTACTGAGTCCGAAGATCATGCTGCGTTCATTGGGCTGCATACGGTAAATCTTCTGCGTGATCCATGCAGCAAGCCATTTGCTGAAAGTAGCTACCACTGTCATGACTACCGCCACTTTCAATGCTTCGCCCCCCGTAAACAGGTTTCTGACATCGATAATCATACCGACACCGATCAGAAAGTAAGGAATGAACAAGGCATTTCCCACAAATTCCAGACGGTTCATCAGCGGAGAGACATGAGGAATCAAGCGGTTCAGGACCAATCCGGCAAGGAAAGCTCCCAAAATTCCTTCCATTCCAACAAACTCCATCAGTCCGCCTCCGAGGAAGACCATCGCCAGCACGAACACGAACTGCATCACGCTATCGTCATACTTCCGGAAGAACCAGCGTCCGATGCGGGGGAAGAAGAAGATAATAAGGAAACCAAGGAAGGCTACTTTCGCAACGAGGAACACCCAGAACAGACCATCGACGGTGCCTTTAAACATTCCGCCAATAACGGCAAGGATGATAAGGGCAAGAGTGACCGTAATGGCCGTACCACCGATAGTAATATTGACACTACGCAGACGGGACAATCCGTAACGGCTGATAATAGGATAAGCAATCAAAGTGTGAGAAGCGTACATACTGGCGAGCAGCACTGCGGTAAGAAAACCGTATCCCAGCATGCTCATACTGCTCCATATACCCAGCGCCATAGGAATCAGGAAAGTAAGCAAGCCGAAGACAACGCTCTTCATCCGGTTTTTCTTGAAGTCCTCCATGTCCATTTCGAGTCCGGCAAGGAACATGATATAGTAAAGCCCCACTTTACCAAACAGTTCGAAGCTGCTGTCACGGTCGAGCACATGGAATCCGTGTTCGCCGATCAGCACACCGGCCAGAATCATACCTATAATATGAGGTATATGAAGGCGCCCCAGAATCATCGGAGCAAAGAGAATGATAATTAGCACCAGAAAAAACACCCAAGTCGGATCGGTTATCGGTAACGCTAAATTGAATTCAAACAGGTTCATAGGTCCGTGGTTTTAGGATTTCTACGCAAAGGAACAAAAAAGTTCGCAGAATCACAATGCAGGTATTATAAATCTCATCCTCCTGTTTATTTAATAGGAATAATAGCAACAATTGCAGAAGGATAGTTGTTGGAGATAAAAAGAAAACTTAACTTTGCATCCATCCCAATAAAATGAACGCATTATGGCAAAAGGAATCCCTTATGGCATATCGGACTTCAGCAGGCTGATAGACCAAAATTATTATTATGTAGATAAAACGCATTTCATTCCCCAGATAGAAGAAATAGCAAACTACCTTTTCCTTATTCGTCCCCGACGGTTCGGCAAGAGTGTATTTCTCACCATGATGCGTGCCTATTACGATATTTCACAGAAAGATCGTTTTGAAGAACGGTTCGGCAATCTATGGATCGGTAAGCACCCCACCCCGCTTCAGGGAATCTACCAGGTGCTCTATTTTGACTTTTCCAAAGCAAACCTGGGACGTGGAAGTCTGGAAGACAACTTCAACAATTATTGCTGCATACAGTTGAACGACTTCTTCAGTACTTACCGGGAATACTACCAAGGCGAGAAAGAACTGGAGCAAATCATCGCTTCTACCGAAGCCGCTACAAAGCTGCATTGGCTGGAAGCCACCGCCCGCCGCCTGGGACATTTGCTCTACCTCATCATTGATGAATATGACAACTTTACGAATGTCATCCTGAGTGAACAGGGGAAAAACCTTTTCCGCGACCTGACCCACGCCAGCGGCTTCTACCGGGAATACTTCAAGCAGTTCAAGGGTATGTTCGAACGCATCTTCCTGATGGGGGTAAGTCCTGTCACGCTGGACGACTTATCCAGCGGATACAACATAGACTGGAATATCAGTGTGGACCCGCACTTCAATATGATGATGGGATTCAGTGAAACAGATGTACGGGAGATGTTCGACTATTATCAGAAAGAAGGTATGCTGAAAGGAGATATAGATGCCATGATTAATGAAATGAAACCGTGGTATGACAATTACTGCTTTGCCAAAGCCAGCTTGAAGACCGATCCGAGAATGTTCAATTGCGACATGACACTATATTATTTGCGTCACCGGGTTAATTTCGACGCATCTCCGGAAGAATTGGTCGACAAGAATATCCGTACGGACTACAGCAAATTGAAAATGCTGGCACGCCTCGACCATGAGAATGTATCGGGAGGAGACCGCATGAGTACGATTGAAGAGATAGCTGCTAAAGGAGAGATACTGGTAAACCTCCACACATCTTTTCCCGCAGAGAAGATTGTTGAAACAGACAATTTCCGCAGCCTGCTTTATTATTATGGACTGCTTACAATGTGCGGCACACGTGGAGACCGTATTGTGATGTGCATTCCTAACAATTGCGTCCGTGAGCAGTATTTCGGATTCCTTCGGGAATACTACCAGCAGCGTAAGGAAGTATTCTTGCCTCACTTAAAAGATTTAATTGACGACATGGCCTTCGACGGACAATGGCGCCCTCTGTTTGAGTACATAGCCCTTGCCTATAAAGAAAACTCCGCCATCCGCGATGCCATCGAGGGAGAACACAATTTGCAAGGTTTCTTCAAAGCATACCTTGCTCTTGCTTCTTATTATCTGGTTCAGCCGGAATTGGAGATGAATTACGGATATTGTGACTTTTTCCTCCTGCCGGACAAATCCCGCTACCCGGACACGGCACACAGTTATATTCTGGAATTAAAATACCTCCCGCGCACCGCCACCGATAAGGAACTGGAAGAACAAGCGGAAGAAGGCAGAGGGCAACTAAAACAATATAGCCGGGATAAAAAGGTAACAACTATCAGTGAAGGGACTGCATTGCATTGCATTTTGCTCCAATTTAAAGGATGGGAACTGATAAAATGTGAAGAAGTATCTCCAAAATGCTGATTATATGATAAAATGTTCTAATTTTGCAGCGATTAACCACATTATTCACATTTAACAAAAGAAAAAGATGAAAGTAGCTATTGTTGGCGTAAGCGGAGCCGTAGGACAGGAATTCCTGCGCGTGCTCGATGAGAGAAATTTCCCGATGGACGAGTTAGTTTTGTTCGGTTCTAAACGCAGTGCCGGAACAACCTATACTTTCCGCGGTAAACAGATCGAGGTCAAACTCTTACAACACAACGATGACTTTAAAGGAGTAGACATTGCTTTCACTTCTGCCGGTGCAGGAACATCCAAGGAGTTCGAGAAAACAATCACCAAATACGGTGCTGTGATGATCGACAACTCCAGCGCTTTCCGTATGGACGCTGATGTGCCTTTGGTAGTGCCCGAAGTAAATGCCGCAGATGCGTTGGAGCGTCCGCGTGGCGTCATTGCCAATCCTAACTGTACAACTATCCAGATGGTAGTTGCACTGAAAGCCATCGAACAGCTTTCTCATATAAAAACCGTGCACGTATCTACTTATCAGGCTGCCAGCGGTGCCGGTGCTGCCGCTATGGACGAGTTGTACGAACAATACCGTCAGGTATTGGCCAACGAGCCTGTGACAGTAGAGAAGTTTGCTTATCAGCTGGCATTCAACCTGATTCCGCAGATCGACGTGTTCACGGAAAACGGTTATACCAAAGAAGAAATGAAGATGTATAACGAAACACGCAAGATTATGCACTCTGACGTGAAAGTCAGTGCAACCTGCGTACGTGTTCCCGCACTTCGTGCTCACTCTGAAAGCATCTGGGTGGAAACAGAACGTCCGATCTCGGTAGAAGAAGCCCGTGAAGCATTCGCCAAAGGCGAGGGTCTCGTTCTTCAGGACAATCCTGCTGAAAAGGAATACCCGATGCCGTTGTTCCTTGCAGGCAAAGACCCTGTGTACGTTGGACGTATCCGCAAAGACCTTACAAATGAAAACGGTCTGACATTCTGGATCGTTGGCGATCAGATCAAAAAAGGTGCTGCACTGAATGCTGTACAGATCGCTGAGTATCTGATCAAGGTAAAGAACGTATAAGATACATAGATAAAATGAAATAAAGGTCGGCTTGCTACACGACAATCGTCGCAGTGCAAGCCGATCTTCTTTATTTGCCTCGAAGTCACCAAGGCTTTCCTTTTCCCATCTCTCCTACAAGATGTCTTACCCTGGATTTGGTTGACTACTATAAGTATCAACTAAAATGAATAAAAG
>NZ_JAHQUN010000121.1:0-1409 GCF_019052485.1 Bacteroides sp. MSK.20.82 | reverse complement strand
CAAATCTGTTCATTTTCTTTAAGCTGCGATCTTTTGAAGATTTCTTTGATTTATGCAGCGGGTGGAGAGAATAAGACTTTTATCGGTTCGGCGGACTGGATGCCGCGCAACTTGGATAACAGGGTGGAAGTAATCACTCCCGTTTATGATTCTCGAATCAAGGAGGATTTATGGAAAGTCATTGATTTTGGACTCCGGGGTAATTGTCAGGGTAGCGTTGTCGACGGAAGCGGTAAGAACTGCCTTTGGACAACGGATACCGAAGAATCTTTTCGCTCGCAAGAAGAACTATATAAGTATTACAAATCACATATAACGAATGACTGATAGTAAATGTTACGCAGCTATTGACATCGGCTCTAACGCAGTGCGGTTGTTAATCAAAAAGGTGAAGAATAATGAGAATCTAGCCAATAAGCGCCTTTCCAAAGTGATGCTCCTGCGTGTACCTCTACGTTTAGGCTTTGATGTTTTTTCCTTGGGAGAAGTGTCGGATGCAAAGGTGATGAAATTGCGCAGGTTGATGAAGGCTTTCCGACAATTGATGAAAATTTATGAAGTGACAAACTATAGGGCTTGTGCCACTTCTGCCATGCGTGATGCCCAAAATGGCAAGTCTGTAATCAAAAAGGTATGGAAAGATACGGGAATCAACATTGAAGTGATTAACGGTCAAGAGGAAGCACGTATGATTTATAACAATCATATCGAGTGTTTGGAAGACCGTGCCGGAAACTATATATATGTAGACGTCGGTGGGGGAAGTACGGAAATAAATTTTCTCATCAACGGAGAGTTGGTACAGTCTCTATCATATAATATAGGTACCGTCCGAATGTTGAGCAATTCTGTAAGAGAAGGTAGTTGGGAACAGATGAAAAGTGACTTGACTCGTTTAACTGCTGATTTTCAAGGTGTCAATATTATAGGTTCGGGTGGAAATATTAATAAACTTTATCGTCTTGCTGATAAAAAGGATAAGAAACAATCACGTTTGCCAATCACTTCTTTGCAGGAGCTGTATGATAAGTTAAAAGTTCTAACTCTTGAACAGCGCATGGAAGAATTTAATCTGAAAACTGACCGTGCAGATGTTATTGTTCCCGCCGCTGGGATATTTCTGATAATTGCAGGTATTGTCAAAGCTGAGTATATCCATGTTCCGGTCATTGGCTTAGCAGATGGTATTATTGACAATTTGTATGCCATAGACCTGAAAACGGAATAAAAGGAATTGTGCATAGCTGTTTTAACTAGGGATATTCAGTAAATCCTATAAAATTAGCCAACTAATTCATACTAAAAGTATTGCGAATTAGTTGGCTTTTTTGTATCTTTAGGTATTTCCCCTAAAATTTTGAAGAACGATTGACAAATGCTTCAGCGGAGTCGTTCAATGCTAAAATCAA
>NZ_JAHQUN010000120.1:0-1467 GCF_019052485.1 Bacteroides sp. MSK.20.82 | reverse complement strand
GGGAGTGTAATTTAAACTCTGTCTGGTTTCTATTTCTTTTAAATCACAACAAATATAATTTTTTCTTTTTGGATTTACAAATGCTTCTTAAGGTAGTTTTTGGATGTGTGCAAGGGCGGCGAAGAATGAGCCGTTTATATACCCTTGCTCACATCCGGGAACTACCTTTTCTTTGCGTTTGAAAAGCAAAAAAGGGGAAATGGGTTATATCGCCAGAGGCATTCTCTCTCCAAACTTGATTCGTAGTTGCCCGGCAGTTAACGCCCAATTCTGGAGCGGTTGCGTCCATTTCTTGGAGATGTTCATCACAGCCAGGTAGATCAACTTCATCAATGCCATGTCATTGGGAAAGACACCCTTGGTTTTGGTCACCTTTCGTACTTGACGGTGGAAGCCCTCGACGGCGTTAGTTGTGTAAATCAGTCTTCGGATATGCTCATCATAAGCAAAATAGGCCGATAGATTATCCCAGTTTCGTCGCCATGATTCCAAGACAACAGGGTATTTTTTACCCCATTTATCTTGTAGTTTATCAAGGTTGAGCTCTGCTAAATCTTTATTAGGGGCTTGATAGACTGTTTTCAAATCTGCCATAAACTCTTTTTGATCTTTTGAGGCTATGTATTTCAATGAATTGCGAATCTGATGTATGACGCAGTTCTGGATGATTACCTCAGGAAAAATAGTGCTGATTGCTTCAGCAAATCCCGTGAGATTGTCAATGCAAGCGATCAGAACATCTTTCATGCCACGTGCTTTCAGGTCGGTCAAGACACTCAGCCAGAAATTAGCCCCTTCGCTTTCTGATACATACATGCCTATCAGTTCTTTATGGCCATCTTTATTGACTGCCAGAACATTATAGACAGCTCGACTTTCGGTACGACCACCATCCTTCACCTTGTAGTGCATTGCGTCAAGCCACACAATGGTATACATTGATTCCAGGGGGCGGCTTTGCCACTCCTTCACCTTGGGAACTATGCGTTCAATAATCTCACTTAGGGTGTTGTGGGAGATCTCAACATCATACATCTCCTCGATATGGGAGGAAATATCCCTAAGGCTCAAACCCATACCATACAGACTGATAATCTTGGAAGACATGTTGTCCGCAAGAATCGTCTCGCGCTTTTTAAGGATCTCAGGACTAAAGCTGCTGTGACGATCTTGAGGAGTCACGATATCAATCTCGCCGGCCATGGTTTTGACACGTTTGCTGCCACGACCATTCCGCTTATTGCCTTTAAGACGCTCTGAATCATCAAGGTGGGAGGACATCTCGCCATCTAAAGCGGCCTCTAAAAACTCTTTTAGCAACGGACCAAAGGCTCCGTCTTTGCCCGTGAGCGATTCGCCACTACGCAGTTGAGATAACGCTTTGTCACGCATCTGCTGATACTCTTCACTGTTTCTATCCATAATACAAAGATAATTGTTTGGGGACAGAGTTCAGATTACGCCCTC
>NZ_JAHQUN010000119.1:0-1470 GCF_019052485.1 Bacteroides sp. MSK.20.82 | reverse complement strand
TTATTCCATCAGCATCATAAAGATAAGAAATGACATGACCGTTTTCAAATTCTATGCGACTCGGTAAATTTATAAAATTATATTGGATATCAGCCAACTTTTCACTCAAATAATATCACACAGAAATGTACACAAACAAAATAGAGGATGTGATAACACATCCTCTAAATATTTTCATAAATTTCAAATAGACAACTATTATCAGAATAAATACACTATCACTATTTTGATTTAGGTAGATATTCATCTATTTCATCTGGATGGTCACGTAAGTATTCTTTTATAAAAGACGGTAACCATTCATAAGGGGTAAGAGAATCATATAATACTTCCTGAATAAACTTTTGAAGTTGCTTTGGATTTCCCTTCATCAACACGTCATTTAAAAGCACTCCGTAACCACCGGCACCAATGCAGACTTTTATATCAGGCCTCCTTTCACCGTTTATCGGTTTTAATCTTATAAGTGAACTTACCCTAAGATCGATATAAGAATCGGGATTGGCAGGTTTCAACTGATTAACCAGAGTCAAAAAGCGATTGATAATCTTCCTATCACGAATAATTGTTTTATGGCTATCATTTCCAAATACAATGTGCAAACAATCGGTGATAGGAACATCTGTATCCACATCTCCTATAAACCAAAAATTTACATTTTCCACTTCGTTACTATCAATTAAAAATTGATTGCTTTTACATGATGTTATAAACAGTAATAGCAAAAACAATGAACCACCATAAAAACATTTTTTATGGTTCAGAAGTCCATACAGCTTTATTCCTTTTCTCATATTCCTGTGTTTTTTGTCTATCAATCACATTTGAAGTAACGCCTTTCGTTATTACAGTTTTCCCATTATGGTTTCTTCTTGTAACTTGACCGGAACGGGTTTCTCCATTAGCCCTTGAGGTTTTCTGTTCAGAACCAGTTATCACCCGCCTTTCTTCTTTTGTCTGATATTGCGAATCGCTACCTCGTGCTCTATTTACTTCATACTCTTGAGTATTTGTTTTATGTTCCAAAGCATGATCTGCTTCATGGTCAAATACGGTAGCCGGAGAATTGACTATTCCATTATCTTTTTGCGATCCCCAGTTACTCTTCCAATAAATACTTCCAGCCCCACGTGCGGCATTGGGATTATATGAGTTCTCAAACACCGCTTCCATCACATTTACCTTTATATTGGTATTCTCTACAATTGCTACCGTAGAGGCTCCACCTCCGTTTCCTGCCTTCAATCCATTCGCTTTATTATATTGATAAGCAGTAATTACAGATTGTACAAATGAATTTGGATGAGTTATGTCACCACCACTATATGAATATGAAACCTTTTTCCCAGCATCATTATTATACCAAATAACTACTGTATTTCCGTCCGGGTCAATATGATTTATCGGATTACCCATACAATAAGTATACGGACTCCAACTATAATACTTCTCACTCATCGGATCAACCGC
>NZ_JAHQUN010000118.1:0-1587 GCF_019052485.1 Bacteroides sp. MSK.20.82 | reverse complement strand
TGATGTGTACTGGTTTTAGTTGACAACTTCGTTTGTTATAACTGAATTAGTTTACTCAATATACTTTAATATCTAAATAGGTTTACTTTTGTTATTCTTATTCCTATGTTAGTTGTCTTTTGTTGGTGCTTGCAAATTTATGCATCTTCCTTTATTTACGCAAGCCTTCTTCAGGAAAATGTAATGTTGCCAACAACCAAAAACTCTTCGGTCGGGGATCGCCCTAGCGGCAAGGGGCGGGACCACCCGTCCCGACGAGCGGGTATTATGCTGTTAATCCTCCCGTTTCGCTGACCACTTCCATAGGTGTCCTCATGTTTATCCCTTGATGAGGCCGCACATGATTATATACATATACAGCATCTTCAATGCGCTTGCTTACTTGCTCGAAGCTCTCATCATCACAGTCGAATAGCCAACCGTTTTTAATGGTGTTGTTCATTCTTTCAGCCAATGCATTATGTAAAGGATCACCACACTGCGTCATACTGATGTTGATTTGATGCTCTTTAAGCCTCTCTACATATTTATTTGAGCAATATTGGACACCCCGGTCGGAATGATGAATAAGAGTGCTCATGTCTATGTGATACTTCTCATAGAATGATATTGCCATCTCCAAAGCTTTCAAGGGCCCCTCCGTCTCAAGAGTTTTGTAAAGCGCATATCCCACGATGGCACGACTTGACGCATCGGTAAGCAACGAGAGGTAAGCCCAGCCCTGACCGGTGTTTACGTAGGTTATATCCGCCACTACCATAGCGCCCAATCTTGTAGCGACAAATTTGGGTGCAACATTCAACAGATCGGGGTAGATATAGTAATTATGGTTCGAATTCGTTGTTTTAGGACGCTTGCGACTTGTACGTTGACACAAACCATTGGAGCGAAAAATGTCATAACAACGATCACGACCGATAACCATCTTTGGTCCAAACTTACTCACGCAGCAGGCGTATAACTCGCGCATACCAGCTTTGGGCATGAGTTCCAACAGTTCTTTGCAGTACAACACGATGCTTGTGGTAAGGATATCAACCTCCAAATGTCGGTTCACATGCTTGTAATAACCTTGTCGGGTTATGCCGAAGTAATCACAGAGGAACTTTATACAACCACGTTTGCGTCGGGATGAGTACCTCTGTGACAAGGTGTCGATTACTTGGCATCGGAGTTTTTTCGTACCTTGATATGATACGTGGATTCAGCAAGATTGATGAGTTCTTCGCACGCCTCGTGACGTAAACTCTCATCAGCAAGAGCCCGATGAAGTTTACGGTTCTCAGCACGCAATAGCGATAGTTCTTTCTGGAGCTCAGAAATACTAGAATCAATAGCATCGCTATTTACTGGTTTAGAGGATCTACCCATATCTTTGTCTTCTATTTGATACTTGTTAAGCCAATAAGTAAGAAGCTTGGCACAAAAGCCGTGACGCTTACAAAACTCAGATTTGCTCTCGGGACTTGATAAATACTCACGAATATAAGACATTCGTTCATCATCACTGTAATAGTTGTACTTCTTTTTCGAATATTTCATCTTTATTTTCGATTTTTGAAGTGTCAACTTATTCAGTACACTACA
>NZ_JAHQUN010000117.1:0-1613 GCF_019052485.1 Bacteroides sp. MSK.20.82 | reverse complement strand
GTTACAAATACTGAGCATCTCATTGACTGATAAGACTCATCTGAGAGACCTCTTTGATAAAACTAAATTTCAAAATGACAAAGAACGATTCGGACCAAATGGGCCAAGTTTATTTAATTTTTAATTCGTCCCAATTTTAATGGGACACTAATGTTTTACAAAGGTAAAACAATTAAGTAAAATTCATCTATCATTGCTTTTCATATTTATTGTGTCTTTCTCTTTTGCATCGGAAGTATTAGCACTTACAGCAACCAGACAGTATGACATCGCCACGTTTGATCATACCGCTGGAAAACAACGATATACAATCTGAATCAAAACAGATTGTATATCACCAATTTCTTTTTTTGTGCCTTGTTAAACGTATAAGAAGTTCCTCCGGCAGATTTTCCATCCCAATAGGCAATCAGCCTACAGGCGTGTGAAATCATGTAATCATTACGGTGGGCATAGCATTGGGCATAATAATATTCGGATAGAACTACCACCTTGTCGGCTTGGCGCAAAATATCAGCATACCTCTGTTTGTCCTCTTTGTTGAAATACACATCTTGCCCGACATAAGGAACAACCGCCACCAAAACCATATCGGGATATTGTTTCCTTTGTTCAAGTACGGTATGAGCAGCCATCATGTCAAATCCAACCGCACAACCAATATAGAAAAAACGGATTCCATTCTCATAGCAGAAACGTACCTCTTCATTCAACGATACGGACAAAGCATATTTATTTGTTCGTATCGTTCTATGACCGGTAAAAGCAACGGACATCATTTTCATCCATTTATCACGTGCCTTTCTACATATATCCAACGAACCTGCCGAAGTTTCATACACCATTCCATTCACCTCATAACGATAAGTGAACCAAGTAGTATCTCCAAAGATATCCTTCTGCTTCTCTATATAACTCTCTTTTTCTTTCATCTTATAACATACGGACAACTGTTTTACCTAAAAAGAAACCTCCCAAAACCTCACCTCCTATTTTTTCCAACTGACATGCGAAACGAGCATACGAAAACCCTTTTGTTAAAATATCGTCAAATACCAAGATTTTCTTACCCCGAAAAAAGTCCTTGTCAAATTCTATCACTTGTACTTTTTGAAGCGACTTGCTGTCAAATTTCTCGTGAATAGCCAAACGATCTCCACTGACACGTATATGTTCATACGCATTGATAGCACCTGAAAACTTACACACAGCCGAAGCAAACCCCTTATAACGAAGTTCATTCTTATCAGCGGAAGAAGCCGGAACACAAGCAAAAACAATATTCTTAACATCATCACCAAAAACTTGATGTAACTTATTCGCTATCATCCAAGCTATATTCAAATAAGCTTTTCCATCCTTAAAACTCCATATCATCTTACGAATTTGCCATTCTCTTTCCGTTGCCTGCCGATATTGCATAGGAAGATACTCAAAGAAAGAAAACATCATCTTATGCCATTGTCTGTCTAAACTAGGATATTTACTCTGATGTGCCATAGTCTTTTATCTATTAAAATTAAACTTATGCTTCAGCTAGATTTAAAGACCTTTTTTTAAACCCCTTTCCGGGATGGCCTTTTCTTTCTGCCGACTTTTTTTTTGAGCTTTCA
>NZ_JAHQUN010000116.1:0-1666 GCF_019052485.1 Bacteroides sp. MSK.20.82 | reverse complement strand
TACTAAAGTTTCCCACCCCTTAAAACACTAACTTTTCTCATTTTCCTTTGTCTGTCTTCCCCCATATCCATTGACTGTTAACACATGCCTAACAGAAGTTATGCAGACTATCCACATACTTCGTCCCATTTTTCCAACGCTTCAGCCATTACAAGGATTTTGCTCATCTCTTTGTCGTTTCCGCTGATTGTAGCCATAAGGTATTGGGGCGTCATTCCAAGTATTTCTCCTAAAATGCGAAGAATGCGTTCGATGCAGGTAAGAACTCGCTTCCATAACGTGAGTGCCATGAGATCACCCTCCATATCCGAAAAGAGTTCGCCCATGGTTTGATATTCTGTGAATCTCTTTTCCAAAGCCATGACGGTATATGTAAGGTAACACAGCGTTGCGTCGGCTATCTGACCATTAAAGTCACAACCTTGATAACCTCCTAATCCGAGATATTGCTTAGTCTCCTTGTTCATCACCTCTATGTTCCATCTAATCTGATACACTTCAAAGGCTTTTACGAAAGACATCGTTGTATCCGTGGTGAGCAGAACGTTCCATGCGGAGTTTCTACCATACTTGATGAGGAAGATTCTGATAGGTATATCTCCTAAGTTGCCGTTGAGCTGAATATATCGACATTTGTATTTACGACAGTTCTTTCCTCGTTCACGTTCATAGGTGGCAATGAGTTCTGCAGCATTTTTCTTTTTGCCCGATATAGTGTATTTTGTCTTTCCCATTTTTGCAAGTCCAACAAAGTGCATTGCCCCTTTACCTATGCTTCTAACACATGTCATAAGTTGCTCGCAGGTGAACCAACTATCGGTAATCACATACTTCGCATGTAACCCCATCTTCCATCCACGGCGAAGCATATCCATGGCAACTTCCAGCTTAGACATCTTACACTCTTGAAAGCGCTTATAATCAGGATTGCCGGTGTTCCTCTTGGTGTGATATGCCTTTTTGAGTTGCTGTCTTGTCAGCCCGTAGTTGCCTTGCTTCCCCTTTTCTTGATGTAGTGAAAAATCAAAGGGTATAGTTGTCTTGCCGTCAAAGAAGGCACAAAGTAACAGCTTGTAGCCCAATACGCATCTGCCTTTCATATGGTCGAAAACACGACTGATACCCTCCATCCTCACACCACTCTTCTCAAGTACGGTGTCATCTATAATGAAACATGTAGTGGTATCTGATTGAGGAACTTCGCCATACTTACGCAATAGGCACATATAACGCAGTGCAAAGTGGTTCATCAATCGTCTCCAATCCATCTGTGGGCGAATCATCATGCGATAGAAACAGTTCTTACCATGATTTGAAAGCTCATATATCTTATGTTTGCATATACTATGGATGCTCTCGCCCACAATGCGGAAGAGGCAAAGAGAGAGGAGCAACTCCGAAGCCGAAACTCCGTCCTGTTTCTCCAATGAAAGGCGAGATAATAGGTGACCGATGCCAAACTTGCCAAAAAGATGAAATAAATCATCACTCATTCGGGTTTTAACACTCAAAAGTTTGGATAACTCACTTATTTTCTCTATTTTTGCTTCCATAACAGTTTTGTTGTCTTGTCTTTAAAATCAGTTCTTTAGCGATTACTAATTTACAAAGAAAATTCGACAAACTGTTATTTTTCTATCTATTTATTTGGGTGGGAAACTTTAGT
>NZ_JAHQUN010000115.1:0-2054 GCF_019052485.1 Bacteroides sp. MSK.20.82 | reverse complement strand
TAAACAAACCTTTAAAGCTGGTTTGGCTGCCAGTATAAAGAACAGCAAACAAAATCATGAAACATTGCTTCTTAAATCCATTTCGTAGCCAACTGTTAGGGCTATTTTTCAGTATTAATTCATTAATCATTTTTTTATGAAAAAAGAGTTTACATTACGCTTAGACGATGCAGCCTGTGCGGAGTTAGAAAATCTAAAAAAATTATCTGGTGAAAAAACAGATGCTAAAGCTATTAGATTTGCTATTCAGAATTATGCAACTTTGAATGATAGGTATATTGAAACACAACGGCAAATAAGGACGTGGAAAGATAAATATGCAGCGTTAAATAAAGCTGTTGATGATTACTTGTCTTCTTTTGAAGCATTGAAGAAAACTACAGATTGATAGTCAATTATTAGAAATGTGAAAGGATTAATTTATGATTGGAGTAGAGAAGAAAATTTTCAGATTATCTAGTTCTGTGTTAAATCGTACTTTTAAGCAGGAAAAGAGTATTTTTTGTTCAATGGTGTTACGATTGATGGATACAGAAAACTATGCAAACAATTATTGCGATTCGCTAAGTCTTGTTCTTGAACTATTTCCAGAGATTGATAGGGAAAAGCTAGAAAAAGAATTGGATAAATACGTTTGATAGTATTTGAAATCAAAAATGGGCTATTAAACTAGTTAATAGCCTTATTTTAATACATAAATTCATGAAATATGGCAGCGGATATGACAGATGAAACGATTGCACAATACATGGAACGCATCGAGAAAATGAGCATAAAAGAAATTCAAAAAGAAATTGAATTTCTGGAAAGCCCCGGTTACAACTGTGAAGGACTGGTATGTGCAGACGGAGTAATTACTCCCCGGACAAAAATGCATCGTAAGGTTCTTTGGTATAAGAGAATGAACCAAAAGAGCCTAACAGCCCTGCAATGGGCAAAAGAAGGATATGTTGTAAATCCGGATGCAATAGGAAGAAAGTGGAAAAACAATCCTCACAATTCAAAGGCTATAATATATTATGTATCAGATGAAGTACATGAGGACAAAGAAGCGGCTAAAGAATTTCTCAAATCGAGGCGTAAGGAAAAGAAAGAGTAGTCTTTAGTTCACAGGTCTCTTTTCCAGATATATAAGTCAAGATAAAATGGGATTATCATACCAAATAACGCATAACAGAATAGTAATGAATCAAGAAAGAACATTAACCTTTGGTAAGTATAAGGGAACACATCGAAGTAATATTACTGGAGGCTTCTCAGCGGGTGACTTCGGTGGTTTAATTTATTCAATCGAAAATTTCAATGAAAGTGAATATGAGTTTTAACCAATAAAATGAAGATATGAATAATGAATTTATTGATGGTATTTGGTTTGCTGTTCAGCATATTGTAGTAGTCAGAGATATGCCAGCAATCGCAATAGGGATAATTAAGGAATCGAATCTTTCCATTGATGATTGTAAGGCTGCGCAAAAAAGGAGTGGTTCTTTTCACAATCAGATGATGAAGTTTATTGAAACAGAATTAGCGTAAAACAGTATAAATATGAGCAAAATTGAAGAAGCCTTCAGAGGCTTAGGAAGAACAGAGAAAGTGAGATTCATTTCGCAGAACATCGAGTATGCAAATGCGGTTGCAGTAGCCAGTTATGTAAAAGGTTATCTTTTCGATGTCCTTAATGATGTCGGAGATGATGAGTATATAGCAGCGTATCTCAGAGAAAAGGGATATGAAGTAAAAAAACAAGAATAATCCTCAAATCGATATATAAATAAACGAATTATGAATGAAAGAACAATCCAAATAGACGTAATTGGAAAAATAGAAGGTACTCAATTTATGAAGTGTAAGCTATATACAAATGAAAATATTGTCATTATCATGATGAATGAATTTGATTATGAACGGTTGAAAGAAGAAGGAATCTTCATAAGAGATGGCAAAAGTCGAGATTCAGCCGGGGTGTTGAATACAACCAATACTTTCATCGAAAAAAATTAATACTCAAAACAAAAAAGAATGATTATGGATAAAAAAGAAAAGAATTTTGCCAC
>NZ_JAHQUN010000114.1:0-2087 GCF_019052485.1 Bacteroides sp. MSK.20.82 | reverse complement strand
AAAGGAATGAAATCGTAATTCCAAACATAGCTTTACGGTGTATATCAGCCCACGCCAATAAGCGTTCACAAGCGTTATTAACTCCGAATTTTTGAAATATTTTAGTAAGAAGAACAACTGTAGCTTGCTCGGCTTTAGTCTTGATACTTTCTTTTCTATCATTCTTTTTATGTTTAAACAGTTTCATTAGAAATTCTTTTTTACTTTATAATCTAGGTCTTTGTTTAGTATCGTTTTCCAATCTGTGATAATAAGTCCATGAGGATTATTTTCAGTGCGTGGAATTTGTCTTAATTTCCCTGTAGTTACAAGTTGCCTTTTTAGAATAGAGGTTTCTCGCTCTATACGTTGGATGCCATAGTACTCAAAAGATAGGTTGTTCATGTCCACCTTGATACTATCTGTCATAATTGTTACTGTTGCAGAACTCGCTAATATGGTGTTGAAATATCCTTTTTCTTTTAAATTATTATATTGTTTTAATCCGCTATCATCAATTAGATACATGGCTTTTTCCATGTTGTATTTTATAAATTCATCGTCTGGTGGTAATGTGAAAAATAAAGTGTGGAATAGATTTATGTGGCTCTTACATTCGACTTCCAAGTTGACTTCTGTACCAGTTTGTTTTACTAGTACAGGGACATCATTATCCAAAACATATATTTTTTTTCTTTCAGCTTTTACTAAAGAGAAACAAAAGGCTAGTACCATACCTGAAATAACTATACTAGTTGCAAAACAGCCAATGGATAAAATTCCGGCTAATTTGATTTTATTTTCTAAGTTTTTAATAATCATGATTATGTGAATTTAAAATTTAATGAATCTTTTTACATAGCTGCACTGGCTCCACCTGTAGCCGGAGCTGCTACAGCTTTGGTTGCGATGGCTGCTCCTCCAACCATGCCTCCTACTGCTTGCCCTACTCCAGTTGTACTTACAATCCATGTAGAAACAAAAGGTATTGTAAGCATGGCAAATGCTCCAAGTAATGCTGTAAGAAGGAAGCTATTGACACCTCCAGAGGTCATTCCGACATACATGACAAATGCAGCTTCATTTCTAAGCGCATATTCTAAAATTTCAATTTCTCTTTCTATCCCATATTGCATTACTACTAAAGAAATTGATAATACTATATATGCAATACATGAATATAAACTAACACTGACAAAACGAGCTATCCATTGTATATAAGCATCCCGAAATGCAGGTAAAACAGAGAATGCAAAAGCTAGTGGACCAAGAATAACTAATATTCCTGTGAATATGATTTGTAGGAAAAAGACAAAATAGGTACATACTTGCCAAAAAGTAACGACAATAAATTCAATGATATTAAACATTATCATTTTAACCTTAGCGACTACATATACATATAATCCAGCTATCTTGTCTCCAATAGCTGAGAAGTCTATACTAAAATCATACCATTTCTTATCCTTAACTTCATTTTCGGCTCTTTCAACTTCTAATGAAGTATGTAATAACTCTACTGCTACGCTATCAATGAGTGCATATCTATTACGAGAAAGTAATTCTACTTCTTCTATCTGATTCGTAAACATAGCCTTGCTTCGTGCTGTTAATAACTCTCCGGGATAACTGATTAGATTAATAAAGGGAATCCAGAACATAAGAACCAATCCCAGTGCGAATGGACGCAATAACGGGATAATCTCTAATTTTTTATCTCCACTCATCATTTTGAAGCTTTCTACTCCAAAATATAACAACATAAAGATTGCTGCCAATGCTTTTGCATCCGCAATAAATTCTCCGAATAGAACAGTTGTTTTATCTCTTAGTCCATCAAATAATTCAAATAAGAATTTATCTATTAACTCATTCATGGCTCATTATTGTTTTATTTATATTATTCAATCTTGTTATTAATGAAAGAACCTCTATTAGTTCTTTATCAAAATCTAAATAGGCTTCCCTTTTTTTAGAGTTACTCATATGTGAATCATGGATTATATCTATGTTCTTTTTTATTCTAGTAACTTCATCAGTTATAACTTCAACATGTTCTTTATTACCGCCATTAGAAGAATATTCGACAAGTTTTTTATTTATATCAT